>JAYTQU010000168.1:0-2261 GCA_043746555.1 Pseudomonadota bacterium
CGTTCGGTTGCCGCAAGTTCGCACGCCACACCCAAGCCGACAATCTGATGCGTTGCCAACGTGCCGGGACGCAATCCCAATTCCTGGCCACCACCGAAGTTTACCGGTTGCAATCCCAACGGCGGTTTGGAACGTACGAACAATGCGCCAATTCCCTTCGGGCCGTATATTTTGTGAGCCGTAAGCGAGAGCAAATCGATTTGCATCGCTTCGACATTGATGGGCAATTTGCCGAAGCTCTGCGCCGCATCGACATGAAAAATAATTCCGCGTGCGCGACAGGCATGTCCGACCGCGCCAATATCGTGCGCCACGCCGATCTCGTTATTCGCGTGCATCAGCGACACCAGCACCGTATCGTCGCGCAGCGCGGCGACGATTTCCTCGGGATGAACGATGCCCGCGACATCCGGCTTCACATAGGTGACTTGAAATCCCTCGCGCTCGAGTTGTTTAAGCGTATCGAGCACCGCTTTGTGTTCGGTGCGACCGCTGACGATGTGACGACCCTTGCTCTGGTGAAAACGCGCCGTGCCGAATAGCGCGAGATTATTCGATTCTGTTGCTCCGGACGTAAACACAATTTCTTGCGAGCGCGCCGCTAACGGATGCGCCACCTGCGCTCGTGCTGCTTCGACCAACTGCCGAGCTTCGCGACCAAAGCTATGCCCCGTCGACGACGGATTACCGTATGGTCCATTCGCCCACAACACTTCGCACATTTTCGCAGCCACGCGCGGATCTACGGGCGTCGTTGCGGCGTAGTCGAGATAGATCGGCGGAGTTATTGAGTTATTCATGCGAGGCTATTCGTGAGGAGGCACTCACGTGTTCTGGCGCTGTCCTGCCGGACGTCGCTTGCTCTGCACTGCGGTCAGAATGCCGCGCAGAATATTCATTTCGTTTTGGTCGACCTGCGCACGATTGAACAAACGACGAATACGCGCCATCAAGTAACCGCCGCCGGTGCGATCTTGAAAATCGATTTCGTTCAACACTTGTTCGATGTGTGCGTACAAGCGCGTCATCTCCTCATTTGTGGCCAAAGGCACATCGCGTTCCGGAGTCGGTGGCACACCGGCGCGCGACTGCATCCAGACTTCGTACGCGAGTAACTGCACCGCCATCGCGACGTTGAGCGAACTGTAATCCGGATGCGTGGGAATCGTCACCAGTAAATTGCATAACGACAGTTCATTGTTAGTCAGGCCGGTGCGTTCCGCGCCGAACACCAGCGCAACCGATTCAAGTCTCGACGCAGCGACAACTTGACTTGCACATTCGCGCGGCTCCACCAAGTCCCACGACAAATGGCGTTGCCGCGCACTGGTACCGACTACTAAACCACAATCGGTAATCGCGTCTTCGAAACGATCGTGGACCTGCGCCGCGAGCAGGACATCGTCCGCACCCGACGCACGCGCGATGGCTTCGGCGTGCGGGAACAGTACCGGCCGAACCAAATGCAGCTCGGTCAATCCCATGTTCTTCATCGCGCGCGCAGCCGCACCGATGTTACCGGGATGCGAGGTTTCGACGAGGACAATGCGGATGGACATAAGAAAAAAGTGACGGGTGAAAAGCGATAAGTGACGGGGCAGTGGGTGCTTAACTCTTGCACGTCACCCATCACCTATTGCACCACGGTCTGTTATTCTACTCACCTCAGCGCGACGATACTTAAGTCGCGCCCGCTCTTTCCCAAATCCTGCTCTAGGGTCTATTAACAATCGGTTTCATCGCCGCGTTGGAGCCTGAAAATTCGTCAGGCTAGACGCGAGGAGTGCAGTTTGGTCATTCCAAATAAACGACGAGCAACGCCGCATGACGGATTTTTCGGCCCAACCCATCATGGCTTCTTTATCATTCGACTGGACGGGATCAGTTTGGGTTGTGGCGTTGTTCCTCCTCCACTTGAGTACGTCGAGTACACTGCGGTCGTCGCGCCTAGCCACAACCCAAACTGATCGCCGTCGCGGCGATGAAACCGATTGTTAATAGACCCTAGTTATGCAGCCCATGCTCAACATCGCCGTGCGAGCGGCGCGCCGTGCCGGCGACATCATCATTCGCAGTTTGAATCGCGTGCATCAATTGGAGGTGCGCTCAAAGGATCGCAACGACTTCGTAACCGATGTCGATACCAAAGCCGAGCAGGACATCATCGAGACGATTCGTCGCACTTTCCCCGATCACGCCTTTCTCGCCGAAGAGAGCGGCCGCACCGCCTCACGGAGCGGCAGCGACGAATTCGTCTGGAT
>JAYTQU010000169.1:0-9702 GCA_043746555.1 Pseudomonadota bacterium
TTCATGTATCGAATTCATTCGGTACGACGGTCGCGCACGCTAGGCTTGGCATGATAAACGAATCGAGCCGCGCAGCGGCCGGAACCACCGTGGAAGCCATGCACATCCATACATATTCGGGTCATTGGACTCGCCAATGACCGCGACATCAGCGCGGATTAAAGTCGATACGCGTACCAAGCTCTTTTACGGCTTCGGCTCGGTAGCGTACGGGATTAAGGATAACGGCTTTCGCGCTCTTCTCCTTATCTATTACAACCAAGTCGTCGGCTTGCCCGCAGGCTTGGTCGCCACCGCCATCATGATCGCGTTGGTCGTCGATTCGGTTTTCGATCCGATCATCGGACAGATTTCCGATACTTGGCATTCGAAGTGGGGACGGCGTCATCCGTTCATGTATGCGGCCGCTCCGCCGTCTGCATTGTCGTTTCTGATGTTATGGAATCCGCTCCTCCGTTGGTCGCAGTCGGCATTGATCGCGTATCTGGCAATCACATCGGTGATCGTGCGCACATTCATCACCTTGTTCGAAATTCCCAACTCCGCGCTCGTCTCGGAGTTCACTACCAACTACGACGAGCGCACTTCCATCATTAGTTACAAGTATCTGTTCTTCTTCTGGGGCAGCCTCACTCTCTCGGTGTTGACGTATCGCGTCTTGATGGTGACCGACGCGACGCATCCAGTAGGCCAACTCAACCCTGAAAGCTACGTGCGTTACGGTTGGGTGGCATCCGCGCTGATGCTCGCCGCAATATTGATCTCGTCGCTCGGCACGCATCGCTGGATACCACTGTTACGCAATGCGAAACAAATCGGCAAACGATCATTGATGACGATAGCCAAGGAAATGTATCAAACGCTGGCACATCGCTCGTTCTTAATGGTGCCGTCAGCCGCGCTGTGCAAAGGCATGGCCATCGGCATTTCTGGGTCACTCGCCTTATATATGAATACGTTTTTTTGGCAACTCAGCGCCCCGCAGCTAGCCTTTCTCACTTTGGAAGGATTCTTTACCGCGCTGTTGGCCGCCTGGTTAACGCCACGCGTGTCGGAATACTTCGGCAAGAAACGCAGCATCATTTGGTCCTTGGGATTGTCGCTCGTGATTGGCGTAACGCCCCAAGTGCTGCGCGTATTCGGATTGTTTCTCGAAAACGGTTCGCCGTGGTTAGTGCCCGCGCTGTTCGTGCATGGCCTAAATGGCGGGTTTCTTTCCCGGATTGAAATCAGAAGACATGCCCGACGGTGAAGGCTGGGCGGTGGAAAGCATCACGCTGTCCACTCACAACGGCACACACATGGATGCACCGTGGCATTTTCACTCGACCACCGACTACGCCTGCGCGACGGCGCTCGCCGCTAGCGTTAACGCCATCGCACTCAATCTGGCTATCGAGATTGGGATTTGTTTGCTTGGCATACCACACCTGATTGAATGACACGAAATTGCAGTTTGTGCGTATCAACTTTCGGAGCATGGCAACGTACCATGCTACGCAAACGTTCTAATCGACAACGGCCTATCGATAACTAAAAGCCCAGCACTCTGTCCATGATCGCCCATACGCCATGTCCTCCGCCATAACCACTGTCTGTTTCGATGCCGATCTCATCCGTCGCTACGACCGCAATGGGCCGCGATATACTTCGTACCCCACCGCCGTGCAATTTCATACAGGATTTACCGATATAGACTATCGCGATGCCGCCGCCGACAGCAATCGAACCAACGAGCCCAATCAAACCAACGCCCCACTGTCACTCTATGTCCACGTGCCGTTTTGTTTCAGTCCGTGCTTTTTCTGCGGTTGCAATAAAATCATCACCCGCGACGCGGCAAAAGCACAACGGTACTTAGAGTATTTGTATCGCGAGATTTCGTTGCAAGCACCGCTGTTCGCCGATACGCGCGCGGTAGAGCAACTGCATTTCGGCGGCGGCACGCCGACCTTTCTGTCGCTTGACCAACTTGCCGGACTGATCGACACGTTAGCCGGCAATTTTCAGCTCACCGACTCGCCGACTCGCGAGTACTCCATCGAAATCGATCCGCGCACATTGACCGCCGACAGCTTACCGGCGCTCGCACGTATGGGATTCAATCGCGTGAGTCTAGGCGTGCAGGATTTCGATCCGGAAGTGCAGCGCGCCGTGAATCGCGTGCAATCGATCAATGCAACGCTCGATGCCATCGTGCAAGCGCGCGCCGACGGATTCAATTCGGTCAGCGTCGATCTAATCTATGGGTTGCCAAAGCAAACCGTGACCAGCTTTGCGCGCACGCTCGACACCGTCATCGCCGCAAGGCCGGACCGGCTTGCCGTCTACGGCTACGCGCACATGCCGCGCATGTTCAAAGCGCAACGCCAAATCAACAAACCGGATTTGCCGACCGCGGCGATACGCATCGAACTGCTGGGACTCACTATCGAAAAACTCACGAAGGCCGGATATGTCTACATCGGCGTGGATCATTTCGCATTGCCCGGCGACGAACTGGTGCGCGCGCAAAGCGACGGAACATTACATCGCAACTTTCAAGGCTATTCCACGCGCGCCGAATTCGATCTGGTCGCGCTGGGCGTGAGTTCGATCAGTAAGCTTGGACCGACCTATTCGCAAAATGCCAAGACCCTTCCTGAATACTACGCCGCGCTCGGTATTGGTCGCTTGCCGGTTCAACGCGGTATCGCACTCAACCGAGATGACCTTATTCGTCGTGACGTTATTCAACAGATCATGTGTCAAGGCGTATTGGATTTCGCGCGCATCTCCGGACAATTCGACATCGACTTCAAGCTCTATTTCGAGAGCGAGTTGGATCAGCTGCGGAACTTCGCGCACGATGGCTTGATAGAACAATCGAGCCGCAACGTCGTCATTACGCCGAAGGGTCGGCTGTTGCTACGAAACATAGCCATGGTGTTCGACGCTTATCTGCCGAATGCAAACGCGCAGACTTTTTCGAAGGCAATCTAGCGAGCGAACATTCAATGATCTACATTGTTAACGGCGACATTTTGCTCAGCCAAGCTCAAGCGATCGCCCACGGGGTCGCGCCCAACGATCCCATGGCGCACGGACTGTCACTCGCCATTCATCAACGCTTTCCGGCAATGCACAAAGATTTTCATCATTGGTGCAGTCGCACTCACGCCAAACCCGGCGAAGCGTGGGTATGGGATGGCCCCGGTGGCGAACGAATTGTGAATCTTCTTACGCAAGAACCGGCCATCAATCACACTCACCATGTCGGCAAAGCGACCGTCAAGCACGTACGGGATGCGCTCAAAGCGCTGCGAAAGATAATCGAAGCCGAACCGATTACTTCAATCGCATTGCCTCGATTGGCAACCGGCGTCGGCGGTTTGCAGTGGACGGATGTAGAACCGCTTATTCGCGAGCAGCTTGGCGATTGCAAAATCCCCGTTTATGTCCATGGGGAATATCAGCCTGGCGTAAGGGCGGTGGAACAAGCTGCCGCTTGAGTGCGCGCGGTATGCGAACGCTTATCGCGCCTTGAGCGGCGCGGCACCCAAGTGGAAGCCGCTATCCACCAAAATAAATTCGCCGGTTGTCAAACTCGCGCCTAGCAGCAACCACACAATGGCATCCGATACCGCTTCGGGTGAAATCGTTTGCTTGAGTGGCACGGACGCTTCATAGTTTGCCTTGGCGCTGGCGTAAACCTTATCGCCAAACCCTTGTTGCAGCCAACGCGTTTCGACAAAGCCTGGACACACCGCATTGACACGAATCTCTGGCGCGAGTGCGCGCGCGAGCGACAACGTCATTGTATTGAGTGCGCCCTTCGACGCGGCATAGGCAACCGACGAACCATTGCCTACCACGCCGGCGATGGACGCCACATTTACCACTGCGCCTTTGCCCTGGGCTTGCATCGTCGGCGCCACTGCTCGAGTCATTTGAAAGCTGCCAATAACATTCACTGCGTAGATACGGTGAAAATCCTCGGCATCCAACGCCGCTAAATCGCGATGGTTCGGAACGAACTTGGTAATGCCGGCGTTATTCACTAAGCCATCGATTCGACCCCATTTGTCGAGCGCGGCTTGCGCGAGGCGATGGCAATCTGCATCGTCGGCAACGTTGGCTTGCACAACGATGGCTTCGCCCCCCGCCGCTTCGCATTGCTTCGCAGTTTCGTGAGCCTCGGTTTCGCTCTTGGTGTAATTGATGACAACGCGACAGCGGCGTTTCGCTAAATCAATCGCGCAGGCAGCGCCGATTCCCGTGCCCGAGCCGGTCACGATCACAACTTCGTTATTCGTTTGCATTGGCATCTCCACTTGTCGATTCACTTCAATGGTCAATTCACTGGACTTTTTGACTGGAATTTTTTTGCAGCGCGATCGGCCATGACGCTACAAAGGATGAGCGACGCGGAAATCTCGTTTAAGAGACCGGTCACCGACATGAAACTGGTGGCGACGAAAAAATTACCGGCGGTGAGAATGGCGAGACGACGATCGTGCATAGGTCGTCAAAATATCATGGCGACACTCAATCCGCGCGATCCGCGCAGAACAAAGATCCACGTTTCGAGTAATGGAATCGTTAGCAGTCGCTATGCGTCGGGCCAAACTTCGCGCGCGATCTCCACGACCAACCGCAACTTTGCCGCTTGTTGTTCGACTTGAATGTCGTTGCCGTGCACTGTGCTGGCGAATCCACATTGCGGCGACAGGCACAGTTGTCCGAGTGGCGCGTATTGGGCAGCTTCGTCGATACGTCGCTTGATCTCGTCTTTTTTTTCCAACTGACCGAGTTTAGTCGTGATCAATCCAAGCACCGCGTGTTTGTTCTTCGGTAAAAAGCGCAGTGGTTTGAAGTCACCGCTACGTGCGTCGTCGTATTCCAGAAAATAGGCGTCAACATTCATCTCACTAAAAAGCGCTTGCGCCACCGGCTCGTAACTGCCTTGCGCGGCCCAAGTGCTTTTGAAATTGCCACGACACAAATGCACCGCGAGCGTCATGCCTGCCGGCTTTTGCGCGACGACGAGATTGATAAATTTTGCGTAGCGATGCGGCAGCTCATCGGGATCGTCGCCCCGCTGACGCGCGGCTGCGCGCATTTTGTCGTCGCAGAGATAGGCGAGATTAGTATCGTCCATTTGCACATACGTACAGCCGGCCTTGGCGAGCGAACGCAATTCATCGCCGTAAGCGTTCGCGATATCTTGATAAAAAACCGGATCGAGTTCGGGGTAGTGCTCGCGACTAATTCCCGCGCGACCGCCGCGAAAGTGCAACATAGTTGGCGATGGAATCGAGACTTTCGCCGTGCTGCCGGGCGCGAGCTGACTCTTTAAGTATTGAAAATCGGCGAGTTGAATGTCTTTGACGTGACGAACTTTATCGATCACGCGCATCACCGGCGGCGCGAGCTCTTCCGTACCGTCCGGTTTCTTGACGGTGACGGGAATATCGCTTTTTACCCCACCCAATTGTTCGAGAAAGTCGACGTGAAAATAGGTGCGCCGGTACTCTCCATCGGTGATCGACTTTATCCCCACGCTCTCTTGAAATTTGACGACGCCCGTGATCGCCGCGTCTTCGGCAACTCGAAGTTGCGACTGCGTGATCTTGCCCTGGCTGAATTGCTCGCGTGCATCCAGTAGCGCTTTGGTCCGCAAGAAGCTGCCGACATGATCGGCGCGAAACGGCGGTGTCGTTTTTGCAGTCATATGCTCCTCCGGCATTGGCGAATGGCGCAGTATTGGCCGATCTGGGTTATTCTTCAATCGGATTCAACGCATAACGAGTATGTGAATTTCGAATAACAGTCATGCGACGTCTAGATCTGAATTTGCTTCCCATCGTCGTAGCGCTGTACGAACATCGCAACGTCAGTCGAGCCGCGTGCGCACTTGGCATGAGCCAACCTGCCGTGAGCGCCGCGCTTGCGAAGTTGCGACGCGCGTTCGACGACCCGCTGTACGTGAAAACGGCGCGCGGGATGGAGCCGACGCCTCGCGCCGAGGCGCTAATCGCACCGACACTCGATGCGCTCAACAAACTCAACCGAGATGTCTTTGCCGATGTGTCGTTTAAACCGGAATCCACTCGCGATACCTTTACGCTGGCGCTGTCGGATGTCGGCGAGATGGTTTTTCTGCCGAAGATACTTGAGCGGATCACGACGCTGGCGCCGCACGCGTCGATTCGATCGGTAACGCCATCGCAGAGCGAGTTGGAACTTGGATTGGAGCGTGGCGACATCGATCTCGCCATCGGTTACTTTCCGGACCTGAAACTTCGAAATATTTTTCAGCAGCGCTTGGTGACGCACACGTATGTGTGTCTACTGCGCGCCGATCATCCAATTCGCGGTACGCAGCTCACGTTGAAACAATTTCTAGCGCTCGATCACGCCGTGGTGCGCTCGGACAGTCGCGGTCAAGAAGTGTTTGAGAATTTTCTCACCAAGAACCGCATTCAGCGCCGCGTCGTGTTGCGCACGCCGCATTTCACGAGCGTGCCGATGATTGTCGCGCGTTCGAATTTGTTGGTGACCGTGCCGCATCCACTCGGCAGGTACTTTGCGAGCCTGGCGGCCAACGTCAAGATCGTTAAACCCGGCATCGGTATCCCGCGCATCGATCTCAAGCAGTATTGGCATCGTCGTTATCACCAAGACCCAAAGAATCGTTGGCTGCGCGGACTCGTCGCCGAATTATTCAACGACGAGACCGATGAGTGGAAATTATAGAGCGCTGACTCGCAGCGACTATTTGAGCTTGACTCAGCGCCAGTTCTTGCTGATTCGCAATCCAATGAACCGACCCACTGGATCGGAAGCGGTTGGATCAAATCCTCCACCGCCATTGCCACTCTGCGCGATGTTCACAAACGGCGGATCTTGGTCAAACACATTTCGCGCCTCCAGACCAACCGATAGATGACTACCAAAGCTGCCGAGCCACGTAAACTCATCGCCTCTCAATGTGAAGCTTAGATCAACCGGCGTATAGGCACTCACGCTCTCCGTCGGCGTTATGGCGTTGTTGTCGTAGCTGGTCACATAGTTGAACGTTAACCGTGTCGTTGCTGGACCGTAGTCCCACGACACCGCAGCAAGTCCCTTAAATCGCAACGGGTAGAAGATCGTGTTGAGACGATCCGTCAGTGCGCCGGTTTGCGTCAACGCCACTTCATACTTGGAGAAATAGGAACCGCTAAAATTGAATCTAAATGTGCCCGCCGCATCGGTATGCCAGTTCTGGTTGACTTGAATATCGATACCTTGAGTGAGCGACGTTCCGAGATTGTTGTTTCGTCCATCGACAAACAATGTGACGTTTTGGGGGTCACCGCCAGGGAAACTGCCGCGAGCTAACGTTATTCCCTGCGCCAACAACGCCAGTACGCGATCGCGCGCTTCGGTTCCGCGCAAGATAATTCCGGTGCCGGCGAACTGGTTTTCAAGCGATAGGATTGCGAGGTTGGAGAGATAGTTATTGACTTGCTTTTCGTACTTCACGTCGAAGTAGGTCATGCTCAAGCTCGTGTCCGCCGTTGGTTTCCAATCGAATCCAAACGACCAAGTAGTCGCCTCTTCTGGCTTTAGGTTGAGATTTGCGCCGGACAACGCAAACCCAATCAACGGTGCGCCACCGGCAGGATTAACGTAGTTTTGCCCGAATAACGCGTTGCTGTTGCCGTAGATTTCGGTGATTAGCGGCGCGCGAAATGACGTCCCGTAACTTGCACGCAACGTCAACGAATCGATTGGCGCCCAGCTAAATCCGAATTTGGGATTAGTGGCGCTACCGACATCGCTGTAATTGTCGTATCGAACCGCGGCAGTCACATCGAGGCGAGCAATGCCTGAAACCGCATTTGAACTTCCAACAATCGGTGCCCGTAATTCAAAATAGGTCGAATCGACCTTCCGCGAGAACTCGCGAAAAACAATCGGCGTTCCCGGATTGCCGCGTGCCAATCCCAATGACACATCCATATCCTGTCCTTCGTAGCCGGCGGCAAATCGAAGATCGCCGCCAGGTAATGCGACAATCGGCCCGTCGAAGCGCGCTTCATAACCTTTAAACGTTTCCAACGTCGGTGCGAAGAAAATTTGATTGCCAATCGCCGCCAGCGTTGCCGCGGAAGTGCGATGCAGTCCATACGGATCGAACGCAGTTGACGGGTTGTTACTGGCCAATGCCGTCGCCAATGCCGCGTTATTCAATCCGTGTGACGTGTTGGACTCATCGTCGCTCTTTCCGTACGTAAACAGTAACTCAGCGCGTATATCATGCGGCAGGCTGAAACGAAGGCCCGGAGTTAATTCCCAGCTGGTCGACGATCCCGTTTGCGTATCGCGCGGTAAATCGCCGCTGAAATTGTAGTCAATCGATGTAGCACCGGTCACGCCCGGAGGCGCTACGAAAAACGCATTGGTATTCGGAGCACTCAGCGTACTTGCAAACAGCGCAGGCTGGTACACAAAATCTCGCTTGGAATAAAATCCATCGGCAAATACTTCAAACCAGTCGTTGAATCGCTGCGTAAATGTCGCATTGAGCGAGTTGTATTGCTGCTCCGGCAGCAGATCCTGTCCTAGCGCCACGTTGCATAAGTTGGTTGTGCCCGCAACCATCGTATTGGCTGTTGCCGGCGTAACGCCGGCAGCGGGAATCGCAAACGTGGTAGCGCCGACACGAATCGTGCCTGGACTGCAGCGCGTCACGCGCGAATCGCTGCCGCCGTGACTGCGCAAATCCGAAGTAAAGAAATCGCGATCGTCGCCGTTCAAATTGCTGAGATACGAATGCTCATAGGCCACCATCACTTGTCCGCCGTCCCAAACTTTGCCGCCCGCGATGCCGGCTTGGTATTCGTCGAATGAGTCGGCGGTTCCGTAACGCAAGCTGGTATCGACGCCATTCAATGTGCGTCGTGGGACAAGATTCACGACGCCGGCAACAGCGTCCGATCCGTATACCGCCGATGCGCCGTCGGCCACAATTTCTATGCGCTCAAGTCCGAGCGACGGAATGATGGATGGATCGGTGGAGCGACTGTTATTGACCACGCGATGTCCATCGACCAACATCAACGTGGCATAGGGTCCGATACCGTGCAAGTTGATCGAGTTACCGAAAACAATATTGCCCGCGCCGCCCGATTGGCCACGCGACGACTCCGACACGCCTAGGTTGTAGACCTGAGGCACCTCTTTGATAATGCGATCGACCGTCACGCCGCTGGCGGCATCGATATCTTCGCGTCCGAGCCCGATCACGCTTGATCCGACCGGCGCGGTGCCGCGAATACGACTGCCGGTCACGACCACTTCTTCAAGTGCGGTAGTTGCGGTCGGACTGCTCGGCGTTTGACTCAACGCTGTCGAAGAAGAAAACGCCGCTATATGTAAGCTCGCGACGATTGCGCTGCGCAAAAGCCAATTGTGAGTTTTCATGAGACTCCCCTAAAGCTTCTGGTGTCGGCGCTGGCTATTGTCTGCACCGGCCGCCTTATTCGAAAGAACGCACGCCGATAGCCAGAACGGCCGTTTACTGCCGCCTAACCATCGCGTGTATTTAGTTGACTGTGCCAACCTTATGCTTAGATTACTCGCCGCAAAGGCTATGCGCAATATAGTTGACTAAATTGTTGACAATCCGATCAGGCATTCCTTAGTCTGCGGCCGCAAGACGAAGGTAATTAA
>JAYTQU010000170.1:0-4092 GCA_043746555.1 Pseudomonadota bacterium
TGGCAGTATGAGTACGACGCCTTTCTCGGATATATGAGTGGCTTACTTCCCGTGATCGAGTTCTCGGCCGGAGCGCCAACCGTGATATGAGAGATGGACAAAATTTCACGTAGCGATGTACTCAAAGTGTCGAAATCGGTCGACCCCATCAACGTCTCCGCGCTCAATCAGTATTCGTACTGCCCGCGTCGCTGTGCGCTTATTTATATAGAGAGTGAGTTCTTGGATAATGTCCACACGTCGCGGGGTAATGCGGAGCATGATCGAGTGGATCGTGCTTCGCATTCGACATCCAAGGATGGAGCGCGCGTTGAGTATGCGCTGCCGGTTTGGAGCGAGCGGCTTGGGCTCATTGGCAAGTGCGATGTGGTGGAGTTCTGGCTGGATGGCACGGTCTATCCGGTCGAGTACAAGCACGGTTCCAAGAAACAACGAGAGAACGATGATCTTCAGCTCGCGGCGCAGGCGATATGTCTTGGAGAAATGCTAGGCAAGTCGGTTAGCCATGGAGCCATATTTCATGCAGGCAGCAAACGACGGCGCGAGATTGCCGTTACATCGGAACTGGTCGGCAGAGTGGAGAAAGCCGTAACGGAAATTCGCGCGATGCTTTCCAAGAATGAATTGCCGCCGCCTGTAAACGATCATCGTTGTCCTCAATGTTCATTGCGTGATATTTGTCAGCCGCGTGCAGTATGCGAACAAGTGGCCGCGCGCGGCTTGCGCGCAATGCTTTTCGACCCGGAGGCGTGATCGTTGCTTCTGGATAGTGGCCCGGGATAGAGTGGCATTACGAGCATGGCGGTTGCTACCGAAGCGGAGGCGGAGAAACAGCAAGGCGACAATCGAACAATGGGCCGCAAACATACCGTGCCATACGGAATTTATGTTGCACACGGGTTTGTTTCCTCGTTTCTTGCAAAACAAACTGGGTTCTCTAACGAAGACTTGGAGCTGTTGTGGAAGTCTCTTGAACAAATGTTCGAGCATGATCGTTCTGCTGCGCGAGGAGAGATGTCCACTCGCGCGCTATTTATCTTCAAACATGATTCGGAACTTGGCAATGCGCACGCTCATTCGTTATTTGATCGAGTCACAATTAAGCGCAAAGAAGGTGTCGAAGTGCCGCGCAATTTTGCCGACTATGAAGTCAACATCGATCTGGCTAATATGCCGGCAGGTGTCACGCTTGAACGGCGGGTGTAAATCAAGGTCAGCAATGAAACCGACACTGAATCACAACGATCTCGCCGCTTTCGATGCGGTATACCAAACGGTGTTCTTTGTTGATGCGTCGCGACCAGCAACCGGCGAGGTCGTGTTTCAGTGCTTCCGGTTTGCCGATTCCGGAGAACGGGGTAGCTTGGATGGATTCA
The DNA here is from genome assembly GCA_043746555.1 of Pseudomonadota bacterium. Taxonomy (GTDB): domain Bacteria; phylum Pseudomonadota; class Gammaproteobacteria; order Steroidobacterales; family Steroidobacteraceae; genus CAZQYC01. The sequence continues at coordinate 1,377 of JAYTQU010000170.1, forward strand.
ACAAGCGATTTGATGCGCGCGACGATCTTGTGGTTGGATTCCTTCCAATGCGCCAAGTCGAGCGCGGCGCTTTCCGTGAAACGGAGTTTCAAAGATCGACCTCGATGGTCGTGCCTTCGTTTGCTTCACGCACGCCTTGGGCGAGCGCAGCGCGATTAGCGGCGGTAGAGGTGAGATAGGATGTCTCATCCAAGCTTTCGTATTCGTCACCGGGCACTACCGCAAATTTGCGGCCGTCGGCAAGTGTGACGATGACGGTTTCTTGGCCTTCGACAACCGTGTCCAAAATCTCGTCGGTTTTGGCGCGAAACTCTTTGATGGATACGGCGGTGGTCATGGTGGGGTGCTCCAAATTACGGTTGGATTGTACGCCACGCCGATTGAGCGTAGCTCATTAGATAACGCTATTCCATGCCCAATCTGAACGTAGGTCACGAACCCATTGCCATCTCGGCTCTTCAGCACTGGCATTATTGCCCACGTCAGTGCGCACTGATTCACCGCGATCAAGTGTTCGACGAAAACGTTTTTACACTGCGTGGTCAAGCAGTCCATTCGACGGTAGATACACCAGGCTTCGAAACATGGCTCGGTTTGCGAGTTGAACGTGCCTTGCCAATCTGGAGTGAGCGGCTTGGCTTGATCGGTAAAGCCGACGTCGTCGAATTTCAGTCCGATGGCACTCCTTATCCTGTCGAGTATAAACACGGCTCCAAACGTAAAGCGCCGCGCATTGCCGAGTGTGACGATATTCAACTTGCGGCGCAGGCCATGTGCCTCGAAGAGATGCTTGGCAAGCCTGTGCTAGAAGGCGCGATATTCTATGCATCGTCCAAGCGACGTCGTATTGTGATGGTCGATGCGAACCTGCGGATGCAAGTGGAACAAGTCGCTATCGCAATTCGTGCGATGCTTCTCGCGCCAAACTTGCCGCCGCCTGTAAACGACGAACGTTGTCGTGCGTGTTCGCTGATCGACCAATGCCAGCCTCGTGCGACGACTCAGATAATGAGTCTGCGAGCACGGCTCTTCGATCCGGAAGCATAAGCGATGCAGCTACTCAATACGCTTTACGTTACAACGCCGGATTCGTATCTTCGTTTGGACAACGACACTATCAGCGTCAAGGTGGCTGACGAGGTAAAGCTGCGTGTGCCGATTCATCACTTAGCTTCGGTTGTTGTATTCGGACATATCGGGATCTCCACGCCTCTGATGCACCGCTTGGCGACCGATGGCATTGCGTTAGTACTGCTGGATGCCAATGGCCGATTCAAAGCGCGGTTAGAAGGCGGAGTTAGTGGCAACGTGCTGTTGCGACAAGCTCAGCATCAGCGCGCCGTTGATCCTGTTGCCATACTCGACATTGCCAAAAGCTGCGTGGCGGGCAAGATCAAGAATTCACGGCAAGTATTGTTGCGCGGTGCGCGGGAAGCTAAAGCGGAAACGGATGCTAGCTCTTTGACTCGAACCGCCGATAACTTGGCTGCATCATTGCGCGCACTTCCCGACGCAAGCGATGCCGATGTCGTGCGCGGTATAGAAGGTGAGGCAGCGCGTAACTACTTTGCGGCGCTCAATCTCATTGTGCGTGAAGAACTGCGATCGACATTTCAACTAGATGGTCGCACACGCAGGCCACCGCGTGATCGGTTCAATGCGCTGCTGTCATTCCTCTATTCCATGTTGATGAACGATTGCCGTTCTGCATGCGAAGCGGCGGGGCTTGATCCTCAAGTGGGATTCTTGCATGTGTTGCGACCGGGTCGTGCCGCTCTGGCGTTAGATTTGATGGAGGAGTTTCGTCCGTTTGCGGATCGCTTGGCGCTGACGCTAATCAATCGCGGTCAGTTGGGTGAAAAAGATTTTACGGAACGAGAGGGCGGGGCAGTGCTGTTGGAGGGCGATGCGCGTAAGTCGGTGGTAGTGGCATATCAAGAGCGCAAGCAGGAAGAGCTTAATCACGCATTGTTGGCGCAATCGGTGCCGATGGGTGTGTTGCCGTTAGTGCAAGCAAGATTGCTGGCGCGCGCCATTCGCGGCGAATCGGAAATCTATTTACCGTACACCATGAGGTGATGCCGTGCTGGTGCTGGCCTGTTACGACGTCAATACCGAAACTCGCGAAGGCCGCCGCCGATTGCGACGTGTGGCTAAGGCGTGCGAAAGCTCCGGCCAGCGTGTGCAAAAATCCGTGTTTGAATGCCAAGTGACTTTGATGCAGATGGAAGAATTAGAGCGCCGCTTACTCGCCGAGATCAATGTCGAACAAGACTGCCTGCGCGTCTATCGTATGCCCGAGACAAAAGGGTTCGAAGTGCGCGAACACGGCATGTTCAAAGCCACTGACTTCGAAGGCCCACTCGTACTATGATGTTGACGCTGCGCGAACCCTAAGCGACCGGCACGGGGCCGGTAGGTTCGCGCACATCGTAAGTCGTTGATGCGTTGTTCTTTAATATTTGGAAAACACTTGATCACCTGGACTGCAAGTATCCACGCACCGAGGTTCGCGCTATCGCGCCAAACCTTTCAAGTGGCTCAGGTACCTGGATGCGTGGAGCATCGCCCTTCTTAATCGAAGGGCGTGGATTGAAACAATTTGAGAACTGTGCGCGCCAACGCCTCATCGATGCATCGCCCTTCTTAATCGAAGGGCGTGGATTGAAACACAAAATCTAGAGACATAAAATAAGAACTTGCCGGGCATCGCCCA
>JAYTQU010000171.1:0-3711 GCA_043746555.1 Pseudomonadota bacterium
CTTGTTGGTGAGCAGCACGGCCGCATTACCGTCGAATCGAATCAACGAGCCGTCGCCGCGCCGCACGCCGAACCGAGTGCGCACGACGACCGCGTCGTATACCTCGCCTTTCTTGACCTTGCCGCGCGGGATAGCGTCGCGGACGCTAACCTTGATGACATCGCCAACGGATGCATAACGGCGTTTGCTGCCGCCAAGCACCTTGATGCACATCAAACTGCGAGCGCCGCTGTTATCCGCTGCATTTAGCAATGTACGCATCTGAATCATGTTCTTTCTCTTTGTCGCTCAGCAGAGTTTCAGCGCAGTTATTGAGCCGCGCTTTGCAGCACGCGCACCACACGCCAACTCTTGTGACGCGAAATGGGTCGGCATTGCGCGATGGTCACGGTATCGCCTTCGCGGCATTCGCCTTTCTCGTCGTGCGCCATCAGCTTCGTGGTGCGTCGTAGATACTTACCGTAGGTTTCGTGACGCACGAGACGTTCGATTTCAACCGATATGGTCTTCTGCATTTTGTTGCTGACCACCTTGCCGGTGAGGGTCTTGTCGGCAACCGGTCCGCCGGCTTGACTTGTTGGGTCGCTCATTACTTCGCACCTTTCTGCGCTACATTTTGTGCGGACAAGGCTTGTTCGCCGAGCACCGTCTTAACGCGCGCCACATTGCGACGCACTTTGGAAAATTGATCCGGCTTGCCGGCTTGACCGGTCGCCTGACCCATTCGCAAATTAAATTGCTCGCGGCGCAGCTTGAGGATCTCGTCCTTCAATTCTGTCTCCGACTTCTGTCGTAATTCTTTCGCGTTCATTAGCGCACGTGCCTCGTGACAAATTGCGTATCGACCGAGAGCTTCGATGCGGCCAGACGAAACGCCTCGCGAGCGATAGCTTCGGTGACGCCTTCCATCTCGAACAACACTTTGCCGGGCTTCACCTTGGCGACGTAGTACTCCACGTTGCCCTTACCGCTGCCCATTCGTACTTCGAGCGGCTTTTTGGTGATCGGCACATCGGGAAATACTCGCACCCACACTTGGCCGCCACGCTTTACGTAGCGTGTCATTGCGCGACGCGCAGCTTCGATTTCACGGGAAGTCATGCGCGCGCGGCTGGTCGTTTTCAAACCGTATTCGCCGAACGCGACGGTGTTGCCGCGCTGCGCAAGGCCGCCCAAGGTGCCTTTGAATTGCTTGCGGAACTTTGTTCGCTTTGGTTGCATCATGTTCGCTATCTCTTAAGCAACGGCTTACGCCGTTGCTTCGGCAGTGGGCGCAGCCGCGGCTTCTTGACCGTCAACCGGAGCAATCACTTGGTCCTGCTTGAACACTTCGCCCTTGAAGATCCACACTTTTACGCCAATGACGCCGTAGGTGGTGTGCGCTTCGGCCAGACCGTAATCGATCTCGGCGCGAAACGTGTGCAAGGGAATACGGCCTTCGCGCGACCACTCGGTGCGGGCGATTTCGGCGCCGTTCAATCGTCCCGATGCGCGGACTTTGATGCCGAGTGCACCGATGCGCATCGTGTTGGTCACTGCGCGCTTGATCGCGCGGCGGAACATCACGCGCTTTTCAAGTTGTTGCGCGATGCCTTCGGCCACTAGCTGTGCGTCGAGCTCCGGCTTGCGGATTTCGGAAATGTTGATTCGCACATTAGGAACGGTCATCTCCAAAAGCTTGGCGACTTCGGCGCGTAACTTTTCGATGTCCTCGCCTTTCTTGCCGATCACGATACCCGGACGCGCCGTAAATATCGTGATGCTCGCTTTGCTGGCAGCGCGTTCGATGTGAATGCGGCTGACCGACGCTTCGGCGAGCTTCTTTTTCAAGAAGGTGCGAACTAAGTAATCGGAATGAATATACGCCGGGAAATTGCGCGTCGATGCGTACCACCGAGACGCCCATTCACGGGTAATTCCTAAGCGAATGCCGATTGGATTGACTTTCTGACCCATAAGTTTTCTCGTTACGCCCTTACGTAAGCCTTCAATCCGTCTTGCCGTCGCCAACCATCACGGTGATGTGGCTATTGCGCTTTACGATGCGATTGCCGCGACCTTTGGCGCGCGCCATAAAGCGCTTCAAGGTCGGCGCCTCGTCGATCATGACGGTTTGCACTTTCAGCTCGTCGATATCCGCACTCAAATTGTTTTCGGCATTGGCCACGGCGGACGACAACACTTTGTACACCAGCTCCGCGCCTTTCTTTGGCGTGAACTTCAAGGTATTAAGCGCCAAGCCCACCGGCTTGCCGCGCACCATGTCTGCGATCAGGCGACATTTCTGCGGCGAAATGCGCGCGTTTTTTAATTTTGCGGCGACTTGCATAAGGTCAGACTCCCGCTGCCACTTTCTTATCGCCACCGTGCGCTTTGAATGTGCGCGTCGGGGCGAATTCGCCGAGCTTGTGGCCGACCATGTTTTCGGACACCAGCACCGGCAAATGTTGACGACCGTTATGCACGGCGAGTGTCAAGCCGACCATGTCGGGAAGAATCATGGAACGTCGCGACCAAGTTTTGATCGGACGACGATCGTTCTTCTCGACTGCAACGCGAACTTTCTTCGCCAGATGCAGATCGACAAACGGACCTTTTTTAATCGAACGAGGCATGTGTCAACTACTCTCTAGGTCAATTACGCGCGGGGTTATCGACGACGACGCACGATCATGTTGGCCGTGCGCTTGTTGTTGCGTGTCTTCTTGCCCTTGGTCTTCCAACCCCAAGGCGACACAGGATGCGGATTACCTTGTCCGGACTTACCTTCGCCGCCACCGTGCGGGTGGTCGACAGGATTCATCACGACGCCGCGTACGGTTGGGCGAATACCTTGCCAACGCTTCGCGCCGGCTTTGCCGTAGCTGCGAAGATTGTGTTCGCCGTGTCCGACTTCACCGATTGTGGCGCGACACTCGACGTGAACTTTCCGAACTTCGCCGGAGCGCAATCGCACGGTGGCGTACATTCCTTCACGCGCCGCCAGCATCACGCCTGCGCCGGCGCTGCGCGCCAATTGCGCGCCCTTGCCAGGCTTCAATTCAATGCAATGAATCGTGGTACCAATCGGAATGTGCCGCAACTGCATTGCGTTGCCGACTTTGATCGGCGCTTCCGGACCGGAGTTCACGACATCGCCGGGATTCAAATCTTTCGGCGCGATGATGTAACGGCGTTCGCCGTCGGCGAACAACACCAGCGCCAAATGTGCACTGCGATTCGGATCGTATTCGAGGCGCTCTACCTTTCCAGGCACGCCGTCTTTGTCGCGCAAAAAATCGACCAAGCGGTAATGTTGCTTGTGGCCGCCACCTTGGTGACGAGTGGTGATGCGACCGAAATGATTGCGCGCACCGGTGGAATTCTTGCGCACGATGAGCGCTTCAACCGGGCCGCCTTTATGCAAGTGGCTGCGGTCGATCTTGACTTGGAAACGTCGGCCGGGCGACGTTGGCTTTGATTTGATGAGTGCCATGATCGTTTATTTTCGGTTTGAGCCCGCTCGGTTTAAGCCTGCACGCCGCCGAGCTCGATGGTCTGTCCATCAGCCAAGCGCACATAGGCTTTTTTCATGTCGGAACGACGCCCAAGGCGTTGTCCAAAACGTTTCTGCTTGCCTTCCGCATTGACCACTTGCACGGCGCGAACCTTGACTTCAAACATCAATTCGATCGCCGCTTTTATCTCGGGCTTGGTGGCATCGCCACGGAC
>JAYTQU010000172.1:0-3933 GCA_043746555.1 Pseudomonadota bacterium
GATCAAGGTGGCGGCGCCCAACATGCTGTGCCAAATAACCGACATGGCGATCCAAGCTTTCGGCGCCGCAGGCATCTGCGACGACTTTGGTCTCGCTTCCGCTTACGCGCATGCGCGTACGTTGCGTTTAGCCGACGGCCCGGACGAAGTACATCGCAACCAGATCGCGAAATTTGAATTGGCGCAATACATCAAGAAATAGGCTGCGAGCGGGAGCGAGTGCCAGGACTCGCTCCCCGCTTACGACCTATAGCCCACAGCCCACAGCCTACAGCCTCATCCTATGGCCCGCCGTTCCAGACCCCGAGTTGCCGCCAGCGCAAGACTGTCGTCGTCGCATCGTCAACGCGAAACGGGCGATCGGCAATTTGTCGCGGCGTTGGCGCGCGGGCTAGCGATTCTTCGTTGCTTTCGACTCGGCGATCGTTACTTGGGCAATCAAGAGATTGCCAAGCGCGCAGGTTTGCCCAAGCCCACGGTTTCGCGATTGACCTACACGCTCACGCGCATGGGTTTTTTGCAGCACTCGCCGACGCGCGAGGAATACGCATTGGGGCCCGGCGTGTTGGTGCTCGGTCATGCGTATCTCGCAGCGATGAAAGTTCGCGAAGTCGCGCGACCGCTCATGCAAGAGTTAGCCGACTATGCGCAGGCGACGGTGGCGTTGGCGGAAAGCGATGGCCAACGCATGGTGATCGTCGAAATCTGTCACGGCAGTCCGACGTATCGGCTGCGGCTCGAAGTTGGTGAACGAGTTCCGCATAATTCAACGGCGCTCGGTCGAGCGTTCATGGCGGCGTTGAGCGATGAACAACGCGAGCCGTGGTTCGAACAGTTACAGAGCGAATTACCCGCCGACAAGAGTGCCCAAGTCGTGGAAGAAATCAAACGCTCGCTGCGCGAGTACGAGAAATTCGGTTTTGTATTCTCATGCGGCGACTGGAGCCCGGAAACATTCGCCGTCGGCGTGCCGTTGGTGTCCGCCGATCGCACGCATACATTGGGGTTGAGTTGCAGCGGTCCGGTGTTCGACATGACGCGCAAACGATTAACCACCGAGATCGGTCCGCGCATGCTGCAACTGCGCGATCAAATTTATCAAGCGGTGCAGGGTTTTTTCTAAGGAGGGGTGAATAGTAAGATTAAAGATTCTTGCCATTCACGAATCACGAAGCGAAGCATGAGCGACTTACACTTTAAACACTGGCCGAAAAACCTTCCGCACGACATCACGGTGCCGGACACCTCGTTGTGGTTCAACATCGAAGTGTCGGCGTCGCGTTTTCCGGATCGTCCGTGCATTGTCTTCTACGACAAAATCATTACCTACGCGGAATTCAAACAACAGGCCGAACATCTCGCGGGATTCCTGCAAAAGAAATGCGGCGTGAAGCGCGGCGATCGCGTGGCGCTCGATATGCAGAACTGCCCGCAATTCGTGATTGCGTACTACGCCATTTTGCGCGCCGACGCGATGGTGGTGCCGGTCAATCCGATGAACTTGACGTCGGAACTCGAGCACATGGTCGACGATAGCGGCGCAAAAGTATTTATTTGCGGACAGGAAGTCTATCCGCAAGTACTGCCGTTGCTCGATAAAGGCAAAGTCGAGCATGCGGTGGTCGTGTGTTATTCGGATTATCTCGCGCCTGCAACCGATCTTCAGGTGCCGGAAACGATTGCGGCGTCGCGCAAGGAATTTCCGGGCGACGATGCGACGCAGTGGACCGATGCCTTAGCGCGCGCCATAAAACCCAATGCACACTTAGCAACGGCCGATGATTTGTGTGTGATGCCGTACACCTCCGGCACAACCGGTTATCCGAAAGGTTGCGTGCATAAACATCGCAGCGTGATGTTCAACGTAATCTCGGTGCCGCAGTGGTATCACATGATCACGGACGAATGCGTTCTTGCCGTGCTGCCGTTTTTTCATGTCACGGGCATGGAGAACAGCATGAACACGCCTTTGTACTGCGGCGCGACGATCGTGATTTTGCCGCGCTGGGATCGCGAAGTCGCCGCGCAGTTAATCGAGCGCTATCGAGTGAATCGTTGGACGGTGGTGCCGACGATGGTCGTGGATTTTGTCGGCAGTCCGAATCTCGACAAGTACGATCTTTCGAGTCTGTACGGAATCGGCGGCGGCGGTGCGGCGATGCCGGAAGCCGTCGCGCAAGAACTCGAGCGTCGTCGCGGCATCGTGTTTGTCGAAGGCTACGGGCTTTCCGAGACGATGGCGCCGACGCACATTAATCCCGAAAATAATCCGAAGAAGCAGTGTTTGGGAATTCCGATTTTCAATACCGATTCGCGCGTAGTCGACCCCGAGACGCTCAAAGAATTGCCGCAGGGTGAAGTCGGTGAGATTATTTCGCACGGCCCACAAGTGTTCGAAGGCTACTGGAATAAGCCCGAAGCGAATGCACAATGTTTCGTTGAGATCGAGGGCAAGCGATTCTTTCGCACCGGCGATTTAGCGCGCATGGATGAAGACGGCTACTTCTTCTTGGTCGATCGCTTGAAACGCATGATCAACGCGGCGGGATTCAAAGTATGGCCTGCCGAAGTGGAAGCAATGTTCTATGCGCACCCGGCGGTGAAAGAAGCGGCGATCATTTCCAAAAAAGACGAACGTCGCGGTGAAACCGTAAAAGTCGTGATTGCGCTCAAGGAGGGCATGCAAGGCAAAGTCACCGAAGACGAAATTATCGAGTGGGCGCGTCAAAATATGGCCGCCTATAAAGTGCCGCGCTATGTCGCGTTCATCGACGCGTTGCCGCGTTCGGGCACCGGGAAAATTCAATGGCGCGCGTTGCAGGAGCAGGAAGATAAGAATGCCCCTAGTCGCTAGGCGTTAGCCAGACACGAGCGCCTTCCGGTTAACCTCTAACAGCTAACGACTTCAAAAGGATCAACTCAATGAAAGCATTGCTCTGCCGTGAATTTGCCGGCTTGGAAAAACTGACTGTCGATGAGGTTCCCTCGCCGACTCCCGGTGATGGTCAAGTTGTCGTCATTGTAAAATTCGCATCGGTGAATTATCCCGACGCACTAATGGTGCAAGGCAAATATCAATTTAAACCGCAGTTGCCGTTCACGCCGGGGTCGGAATTAGCGGGCGTAGTGAAGGCAATCGGCGGCGGCGTCACGAAAGTGAAAGTCGGACAGAATGTGTTGGTGTTGCCGCAGCGCGGCGCGTTCGCCGAAGAAGCTCTCGCGACCGAAGCGCAAGTGACACCGCTCGCGGCGGGCGTAGATCTTGCCGCCGCAGCCGGCATGCCGATGACTTACGGCACGTGTTATCACGCGCTAAAAGATCGCGGTCAACTCAAAGCAGGCGAGACGTTGCTCGTGCTCGGTGCGGGTGGCGGCATTGGCGTCGCGGCGGTCGAGCTCGGTAAATTGATGGGCGCGACCGTGATTGCCGCTGCGTCATCCAGCGAAAAGCTACAAGCTGCAAAGAGTCGCGGCGCGGATCATCTGATCAACTACAACACTGAAGATCTGCGCGCGCGCTTGAAGGAAATCGTCGGCGACAAAGGTGTCGATGTGGTGTGCGATCCTGTCGGCGGTAACTACGCCGAACCTGCGCTTCGTTCCACCGGATGGAATGGTCGGTACTTAGTAATAGGATTTGCCGCTGGAGAAATTCCTAAAATCCCGATCAACCTTACACTTTTGAAGGGTAGCGCGATTGTTGGCGTGTTCTGGGGCGAGTTCATGAAGCGTCAACCGAAGGACGGCCAGGCCGAGATGGCGGAGCTAGTTAAGTGGCTGGAACAAGGCAAAATCAAACCTCTCGTATCGCAGCAATTCAAGCTAACCGATGCGAAGTCGGCCTTAGAAGCCGTGTACTCGCGCAAGGCAACCGGCAAGATCGTCATCGTGCCGGGATAGCCTGATAACGCAGATAAGCAGCGCCGATTTGCG
>JAYTQU010000173.1:0-3686 GCA_043746555.1 Pseudomonadota bacterium
GCCAATTGAGTTTTCTGACTCGCTCGTTTGATTCCTGCAATTCGCCAACGGCCATCTTTCGGAAGAAAACACACCGTGAATGCTCCCTATGCTACGTTCGTGCACGCTGAGACGAAATCATCTCGCACTGCTATTCTGCATTCCAATAAGCAACCAGCAGGGCGGGAGATTTCAATGCGCATTTTGGTTCCTGCATCTTCATCTTGTCGCTGTTGAGTGGTGGTGCTCCGTATGCAGCTGATGGCGTGCTCAATGCGAAGGCGGCGCGCGAATAGAGCTTGCCTGACTGACGTTTCACAGCGCTGATTAGTTTTGAACAGTTCGCGTACACTTGCGCCCCTATGGCAAACCTATGATTGCGAACAGAGGTGACGGATGGATGTAAAAGCAGCCGTAGCGTGGCGCGCCGGTGAGCCGCTGACGATCGAGACCGTTCAACTCGAAGGGCCGAAAGCGGGCGAAGTCCTGATCGAGATCAAGGCCACCGGAATTTGCCATACCGATGAGTTCACGCGTTCGGGCGCCGATCCGGAAGGATTGTTTCCGGTGATCTTTGGACATGAAGGCGCGGGCGTGGTCATCGATATCGGACCGGGTGTGATGACCTTGAAGAAAGGGGATCACGTCATTCCGCTTTATATTCCCGAGTGCCGGCAATGCAAATCGTGTCTGTCGCGCAAAACCAATTTATGCACGGCGATTCGTTCCACTCAAGGTCAAGGCGTGATGCCCGACGGCACCAGTCGCTTTTCGATCGGCGGCAAGAAATTGCATCACTACATGGGCTGTTCGACCTTCGCCAATTTCACTGTGCTGCCGGAAATTGCGGTGGCGAAGATTCGCGAAGACGCGCCGTTTGATAAGGTGTGTTACATCGGCTGCGGCGTGACCACCGGCATCGGTGCCGTCATCAACACGGCGAAAGTCGAACCCGGTGCGAATGTCGTGGTGTTCGGACTCGGCGGCATCGGTCTCAATGTCATTCAAGGCGCACGCATTGTCGGCGCTAGCAAAATTATTGGCGTCGATATCAATCCAGGTCGCAAAGCGCTGGCGGAAAAACTCGGGATGACTCACTTTGTTAACCCAAAGGAAGTCGAGGGCGATCTAGTGCAATATCTCGTTTCGCTCACCGATGGCGGTGCCGATTACAGTTTCGAATGCGTCGGCAATGTCGATCTCATGCGGCAAGCGCTCGAATGTTGTCATCGCGGTTGGGGCCAGTCGATTATCATTGGCGTCGCGGGCACCGGGCAGGAAATTCAGACCAGACCGTTTCAACTTGTGACCGGCCGCGTATGGAAAGGCTCTGCTTTTGGCGGCGCGCGTGGGCGTAGCGATGTGCCCAAGATCGTCGATTGGTATATGAACGGTAAGATTGACATCGACAATTTGATTACGCATACGATGCCGCTCAAAGACATCAACCGCGCTTTCGATCTGATGCATACCGGCGAATCGATTCGCAGTGTTGTGATGTTTGATTGAGGCGCATTAGATGGAGGAAGACTTTCAAGAGCGTCGTGAACCTGTCCTTGGGGACTCGCCAAAAACGCCCCTGTTTTTGAGCGTCTTGAAAGTCTTCCTCCATCTAATACGCACCCGTTTGGTGGTGTCGGGTATTGAAAATTGTCATGCGTAAGATCGTTTGGAAAACGCTGCGCTATTTCCTGCTTTTTGTATGGATCGCGACCATGCTGTGGCAAACGAATAAACCGCTGCCGGTCGGGATGAACGTCAACAACGCTTCGATTGCTATACCGCAAGAGCAAATTCAATTTCTAACCGATCTTACCGCTCGCGACGCCTGGGATCGGCGCGTGGTCGATCAACATATCTTCGCTGCGGTATTTCAAATCATCGATAGTGCAGAGCATTTCGTCGTGTTGGATTTCTTCTTACTCAATGACGATTCGGGCTCGAACCATGACGGCGCGTTTCGACCTTTGAGTCGCGAACTCGCCGATCACTTGTTGGCGCGTAAGCTTGCGCAACCACGATTGCAAGTACTGTTGATCACCGATCCCATCAACAACGTGTACGGCGGCAGACCATCGCCGTTGTTGGCGGAATTGCAGCGCGCCGGAATCGATGTTGTGCTAACGAATTTGGATGCGCTTCGTGATTCCAATCCCATGTACTCCGCCGCTTGGCGCATGTTCGCGCAATGGTTCGGAAATTCTGCGACTGGCGGATGGTTGCCCGATCCGTTTCGCGCGCAAGGCGATGTCACCCTGCGCAGTTGGTTGGCGCTCGCCAATTTCAAAGCCAATCATCGCAAAGCAATTGTGGCGGACACGGCCGACGGCGACTTAGTCGGCGTGATCGCCTCCGCGAATCCACACGACGCGAGTAGTTTGCATTCCAATGTCGCGTGGCGCTTTAGCGGCGAGTTGGCGAAACAAGTGTTGTCAAGCGAGATCGACATAGCGAGACTTTCGGGGTGGCATGCAGAATTCAGGATGCCGACACAATTACCGAATCTTCCTGCCGTGGGACCGAAGCTTGAAGCGTCATATGTGACCGAAGGCGCTATTCGCACACGCATCGTCGAAGCCATTCGGTCGACCAGCGCTAACGAATCGATCGATCTGGCGATGTTCTATTTGTCGGATCGCGAAATTATCGAGTCGCTTAAGAGCGCGGCGGCGCGCGGCGTGAACGTCCGCTTGATTCTCGACCCAAACAAAGACGCCTTCGGAATGCAAAAAGACGGCGTGCCGAATCGGCCCGTCGCGAACGAACTCGTAAGCGATAGCACCGGCGCGATCGAAGTACGCTGGTATCGCACTCAAGGCGAGCAATTTCACACCAAGTTAGTACTAGTGAAACACGGTCGTCAATTGGATGCGTCGCTTGGCTCGGCCAATCTTACTCGCCGCAATATCGGCAATTTGAATATGGAAGCCAATGTGCAGCTCTCGATGCCGCTTAATTCACCGCTCGCCAAACAGCTTGGTGGATATTTCAATCTACTGTGGAACAACGACGAGCAAATGCACATTGAATACACGGCGCCGTTCGGTGCCTACAAAAACGATTCGCAACTCACCTATTGGCGCTATCGATTCATGGAAGCGACGGGCATGAGTACGTTTTAGATTTGTCGCTTAGAATCGCAGAATTATGCTAAGCATTTCAGGTTTTCGCGAACAACACTTCGTCACGTCGGGCGCAACGATTCGCGCCGTCATCGGCGGCAACGGTCCGCCGTTGGTATTACTGCACGGTTGGCCGCAGAATTTGTTGGAGTGGCATCGCGTTGCGCCGCTACTCGCGAAGGACTTCACCGTTGTCGCAACCGACTTGCGCGGTTACGGCGCGAGCAGCAAGCCGAACGACGGCGACAAACACGTCGGCTATTCCAAGCGCGCAATGGCCGCCGATCAAATCGAGGTGATGAAGCAACTGGGGTTCGAGCAATTTGCCGCGGTCGGCCACGATCGTGGCGGTCGTGTCGCACATCGCATGGCGCTCGACCATCCCAATAGCGTATCGCGATTGGCGGTGATCGATATCGTCCCAACACTCAAAGTCTATTCGACAGTCACGAAGGAACTCGCGACCGCATACTTTCATTGGTTTTTATGGCTCGTCACCAAAATTCGTGGGTGAGTTTCGGTTCGGGTAGTTTTCCAAGTGCATGAAGCAGCGCGATTTCCAAGATATCTGGTGACTTGAAGCCA
>JAYTQU010000174.1:0-21644 GCA_043746555.1 Pseudomonadota bacterium
TCACCATCTCACCATCTCACGACGACACCTCTTGCGGTGACACACCGCATTCGCGACACTGCCGGTCATGGAGTTGACTGGAAAAACCATTCTTGTCACCGGTGCCGCCAAACGGCTCGGCGCGGCAATAGCGCGCGCGGCGCATGGCGAAGAAGCAAACATTGTCATTCACTTCCGAAACTCGCGCGCTCCCGCCGATATCTTGTGCGCGGAGCTTAATGACGTTCGCAAAAACTCTGCGCTTGCAATCCAAGCAGATCTACTCGACACGCAATCGCACGCGGGGTTGATCGACCAAGCGGTTGCCGCGTTCGGTCGTTTAGACGTGTTGGTCAATAACGCCTCGACGTTCTATCGAACTCCGGTCGGCACGATCACAGAAGAACAATGGAAGGATTTAATGGGGACGAATCTCAAAGCACCGTTGTTTCTATCGCAAGCTGCAGCGCCCGAGCTTCGCAGGAATAAGGGACTCATTCTCAACATGATCGACATTCACGGACAACGACCGCTGATCGAACATCCGGTGTACAGCATCGCGAAAGCGGGATTGGTCATGCTCACCAAATCGCTGGCTCGCGAATTGGGCCCGGATATTCGCGTCAACGGCCTCGCGCCCGGACCGGTGCTGTGGCCGGAGATCGATTTAGATTCCTCGTTGAAGGACGAGATCATTGCCAAGACTGTTCTGAAACGCAGCGGCTCGCCCGACGACGTGGCAAAGGCGGCGATCTACTTTATGCGCGACGCGCCGTTCGTCACGGGGCAAGTTTTGGCGGTGGACGGCGGACGAAGCGTGGGATGGTGACGGGACTACAGGCGCAGCTCGATTCGAGTCATCGCGTGATCAGCGTCTTCAAATTGATTCCAAAGTTCGCGCATTGTTTTGCACACGACAGGATGCCTGACATTCGGCGCCAGTTCCGCCATCGGCCGCAGCATGTAGGATCGCTTGAGTAAATCGGCGCGTGGGAGTTTGAGAGTCGGCTCGTTACAAATCAAATCGCCATAGAGCAATAGGTCCAAATCCATCGTGCGTGGCGCCCACTTGGGTGCATCGCGATGACGACCGCAGGCCGCTTCTGCTTCGTGCAGATGAGCGATCACGCGCTCCAAAGTGTCGTCGCTTTCGAAGCCGACCACTAGATTGATGAAGTCCTCGCCTTCAAAACCGACTGATTTATTTTGATACGCCGGTGAGACATGCAGTCGATAGTGTTTGCCGAGTTCGCGCAATGCGCGTTGCAGATTGGCGAGCGGCTCGACATTGCTTCCGGCCGCAACGTAGATACTCGTCATGCGTAATTTTCGACGCTCGTCATGTGTAGTCTTCGACACGACGTTCGATCACGATGCCCACATCTTTAGAGCCGCGCAGCGCGCCTTGCTTGTTGAGTTTGACCTTGACCCACGGCACGTGAAATTCTTTGACGATGATTTCGGCAATGCGCTCGGTCAGCGTTTCGACCAATTGGAACTGCGACTCGCCGATAAAGCCGAGCAGTCGCTTACTCACTTTTTTGTAATCGATGGTGTCATCCAGTCGATCGCTCGCGGCCGCCTTGCGAATATCGACGGCCATTTCGATATCGAGCACCACGGTTTGTTTGACTTGGCGCTCCCACTCCCATACGCCCACAATGCATTCGACGGAAAGACCGTTAAGAAAAATTTTATCCATGCTGTTCTTTAAGAGGTTTAGGGGGTAGTAATTGGTCGATGGGCCAGCGAGCTTGCGCACGGATCGCTAAACTTTCCTGTTCGCCGCTGCACAAGCGCCGATAGCCAGCGTACGCGATCATCGCCGCGTTGTCGGTACAAAATTCGGGACGCGGAAAACTCACTTTGACTCCGCGCTTTGCGCCAAGCCTTCGCAGTTCCTCGCGTAGTTGCCGATTCGCGCCCACTCCGCCGGCCACAACCAACGTGCTCGCGCCGGTTTCATCCAGAGCGCGGGCGGATTTGACAACGAGCGTTTCCACTGCGGCGTCTTGAAATGCGCGCGCAACGTCGGCGCGAGTTTGATCGTTCAACAATCCCCGTGCGGTGAGATCGCGAACCGTTACCACCACGGCGGTTTTAAGTCCGCTAAAACTGAAATCGAAGCCCGGTCTGTCGAGCATCGGCCGCGGAAACTGAAAGCGATTCGCTACACCGGACTCTGCCAATTTGGCGAGATGCGGTCCGCCGGGATAGGGCAGCCCCAAAATCTTTGCAGTCTTGTCGAACGCTTCGCCGGCCGCATCGTCGAGCGAGGAACCGAGAATTCGATAGCGCCCAAGGCCCGTCACTTCCGCCAACAAGGTATGTCCGCCGGACACCAATAACGCTAAGAAAGGAAATTGCGGCGGATCGGGCTCGAGCATTGGGGCTAATAAATGTCCTTCGAGGTGATGCACGCCGACCGCCGGCACACCCCACCCGAACGCCAAGCTCCGACCGACGGCCGCGCCAACCAGCAGGGCTCCGACCAATCCGGGTCCAGCGGTGTAGGCAACCCCTTGTATATCGGCGGCAGCGGAGCTTGAGGCCGTCAACACCTCTTTAATCAACGGGATGAGCTTGCGAACGTGATCCCGCGAGGCCAACTCAGGCACGACCCCGCCATACTGAGCATGTAGGTCGATTTGACTGAACAATCGATGCGCCAGCAAACCGCGTTCCCCGTCATAAACGGCGGCCGCGGTCTCGTCGCAGGAGGTTTCGATGCCTAAAACGCGCATTTCAGTCTCTGGTCGACCTCAAGTTTTTGATTTTCGAGCCACTCGTCATTACACTTCCCGCCCCTTCGATCAGGGTGGCACCGACTGGCCGCCTCTGCCGGGGATGAAAAGCCCCACGTTTTTGGCCACCGATTTTTCTAACCGAGGTTTCAATGCCTAGCGTTCGCGTCCGAGAGAACGAATATTTCGATGCCGCCCTGCGGCGTTTCAAGCGTGCCTGCGAGAAGGCCGGTGTGCTGACCGAGCTGCGTCGTCGCGAATTCTACGAGAAGCCCACCCAAGAACGGAAACGCAAAAAAGCGGCCGCTGTGAAGCGCCACATGAAGCGCGTGTCGCGCGACGTGGGCACGCCGCGCACTCGTATGTACTAATTCTTTAGCGATACGATGTCACTGAAAGAACGCATTACCGAAGACATGAAGAACGCCATGCGCGCGAAGGATAGCGAGCGCTTGGCGACGATCCGCATGATTACGGCGGCCATCAAGCAAATCGAAGTCGATGAGCGCATCCAGCTCGACGACGCGCGAGTACTGGCGGTGCTTGAAAAAATGATCAAAACGCGCAAGGAAGCCATTGTGCAATTTCAAGCCGGCGGGCGCGCCGATCTAGTCGAGAAAGAAGGCAAGGAAATAGCGCTGCTCCAGGAATATCTGCCGGCGCAACTCGCTGAACCCGAGTTGGACGCCATCATCGCTGCCGCCGTCGCCGAAACCGGCGCAACTTCCATCAAAGACATGGGCAAGGTGATGGCGATTGTGAAAGCCAAGGCCCAAGGCCGCGCCGACATGGGCACCGTCAGCGCGAAAATCAAAGCAAAGCTCGGCTGAACAGCTACCATCGAGAAAGCGTAAGTCGGGAAGGCTTGAGTGAGATGGAGCGCTCCCCTCGCTTCTTTCCACTCACGATTTCACGCCCTCACGATCGCACCTCTTCTTGCCTTATGCTTGCCGCATGTCCGGCCGCATTCCCCAACACTTTATCGACGAATTGGTCGCACGCACCGACATTGTGGACGTGATCGGCGCGCGCGTGCCGCTCAAGAAAGGCGGCAAAGAATTCAAAGCGTGCTGTCCGTTTCACAACGAGAAAAGCGCTTCTTTTCACGTCGTTCCGGATAAGCAGTTCTATCACTGCTTCGGTTGCGGCGCGCACGGCACCGCGCTCGGCTTCTTGATGGAGTACGACCATCTCAGTTTTGTCGAAGCGGTGGAGGATCTGGCCGCCCGCGCGAGTCTTACCGTGCCGCGCGAAGACGATCCCAACGCCAAACCCAAACCTACCGACGATTTGTATGCGCCGATGGAACGCGCCGCCGAGCTTTTCGGTCAGCAACTGAAATCGTCGGATCGCGCGATTCAATATCTCAAGAAACGCGGACTCACAGGCGATACGGCGCAGCGATTCTCGATTGGTTATGCGCCGGATTCCTGGGACTTCATTGCAAAATCCCTTGGACCGTCGGAGGCTGAGACGCGCAAGTTGTTGCAAGTTGGGCTGCTGATCGAACGCGAGCCGAAACCCGGACAAAAACCCGGGCAGTACGATCGTTTTCGCGACCGCATTATGTTTCCGATTCGCGATTCTCGCGGACGAACCATCGGCTTTGGCGGACGCATTCTCGATCAGGGCGAACCGAAGTACTTGAACTCGCCGGAAACGGAGTTGTTTCACAAGGGTCGCGAACTCTATGGGTTGTTTGAGGCGCGACAATCGACGAGAAACATCAAACATCTACTGGTGGTGGAAGGCTACATGGATGTGGTGCGCCTCCATCAAGCGGGCATCACCTTCGCCGTCGCGACCTTGGGCACGGCGACCACGCCGGAGCATCTGACGCGCATTTTTCGAGTCTGCAACGAAGTGGTGTTTTGTTTCGACGGCGACCGTGCCGGCCGCGCGGCAGCGTGGCGCGCCATGGAGAATGCGCTTGCGCTCATTCGCGAAGGCCGACAAATTCGATTTTTGTTCTTGCCCGATGGCCACGATCCCGATTCATTGATCGGCGAGGAAGGACGCGAAAAATTCGAAGCGCGCTTTGCGACTGCGTTGCCCTTGTCGGACTATTTCATCCGTGAACTATCGTCTCGAAGCGATATCCACTCGGTAGACGGCCGTGCGCAACTGGCCGAAGCGGCAAAGCCATTGCTAGCGCGTATTCCAGAAGGCGTGTACCGCGAGTTACTCGTCGCTGCGTTGGCCAAGGTTGTGGGCATGCCGGCGGAGCGACTATTGGAGCTTTTGAGTTCGACCCCACATAAGCCTTCAACCGACGCTCGTGCTCAACTGCCGATGGCGGATCATCGGGTCAACAGTTCTGTCGGTCGCAGCAATCTAGTGCGACAAGCAGTCCACTTGCTCGTGCACTTTCCGCAAGCGGGCGCAAGCATTGAGCCCTCGGAGTCGTTAATCACTGTCGGCCGACCTGGAATTCCCTTGTTAACCGAGTTACTAAATTCTTTGCGAGCTAACCCGTGCCCATCGACTGGCGCGTTATTAGAACGCTGGCGTGACCGCCCCGACTATCACTGGCTTGAACGGCTCTCTACGCAGGAATGTCATGTCCCGGACTTGCAAGGAGCAATTAGTGACCTAGTGGGCGCGTTGCAGAGGTTAACCACCGAGGATGCGCCGAAACTTCGTATGAACGAATTGGTAAATAAAGCAAAACACATGCCGTTAACCGACCTAGAGACCCAGGAACTGAAAGAACTTTGGAATGCGAAAGCCCGTGGCACGGCATCAACCAATTCCGCCATAGATCAGCATTGAGAACCTAGCGCGAAGAGGCGCGTCTAAGTATACTTCGCGGTCTTTTTTAGCCGCCTCCGCCAACACCCGAGGAATACAACTTTGAGCAAGACTTCGGCCAAGAAGGAAGCAGCCCCACCCGTCGCGAATGTTGCCGATGAACGTCAATCGCAGCTAAAGCTATTGATTGCGCGCGGCAAGGAGCAAGGCTTCCTAACCTATGCGGAGGTGAACGATCACCTACCGAGCGAAATCGTCGATCCCGAACAGATCGAAGATATCGTTAACATGATCAACGACATGGGCATTCCGGTGTACGAAAAAGCGCCGGATACCGAGTCGTTCGTACTCACCGAGCCCGTGGTGGCCGACGAAGAGGCGGCCGAAGAAGCCGCTGCGGCGCTCGCGACGGTGGACGCCGAGTTTGGGCGCACAACCGACCCAGTCCGCATGTACATGCGCGAGATGGGCACCGTGGAGCTGTTAACCCGCGAAGGCGAAATTCGCATTGCCAAGCGCATCGAGGAAGGCTTGAACGCGGTGCGTCTCGCGTTATCGATGTATCCGCTCACCTACGATTTGATTTTGGCCGCGTACGAACCTGTGAAGGCCGGACAGGGTCGCTTGGCCGACATCATCGTCGGCTTCATCGATCCCAACGCGCCCGACGAAATCGCCGCGCCAATCAATCCGAAGCTCGCTGCGGCAGCCGAACCCGCGGCCAATGACAAAGAGTCCGAGGACGAAGAAGAAAGCGACGGCGAAACCGAGGAAGAGGAAACACTGGAAACCGGCCCCGATCCCGTCGAGACCGCCAATCGCTTCGCCTCGATCGCGAAGGCGCACGCGGCTGCCAGCAAGTCGACCACCGAGAAAGGCGGCTCCGATCCGAAGACGGCGAAACTGCGTAAGAAGCTATCCGACGAATTCATGGAACTGAAACTGTCGCCGAAGATGTTCGACATCTTGATCGCACAAATGCGCGACAACGTCGCAGAGATTCGCGGCGCCGAAAAACAAGTCATGTTGATGTGCGTGCGCGACGCCGGCATGCCGCGCAAAGATTTCATCAGCACGTTCCCCAAGAACGAAACCAATCTCAATTGGCTCGATAAACACGTTCGCGCCAAACGCAAACATTCCGCGCACTTGGCAAAGTTGCGCGAAAACATCGAGAAATTGCAAATCGGATTGCAAGCGTTCGAAGTTCGCGCGCAAATGACTATCGCCGAGATCAAGGAGATCAATCGCGAAGTAGCGGTCGGCGAGGCGAAAGCGCGCCGTGCAAAAAAGGAAATGGTCGAAGCGAACTTGCGCTTGGTGATTTCGATTGCCAAGAAATACACCAATCGCGGCCTGCAGTTCTTGGATCTGATTCAAGAGGGCAACATTGGTCTGATGAAGGCCGTCGACAAGTTCGAATATCGTCGCGGCTACAAATTCTCCACGTATGCAACTTGGTGGATTCGTCAGGCGATCACGCGTTCGATCGCCGACCAAGCGCGCACCATTCGCATTCCCGTGCACATGATCGAAACGATCAACAAGCTCAACCGAATCTCGCGCCAAATGCTGCAAGAGATGGGTCGTGAACCGACTCCGGACGAACTCGCCATACGCATGGAAATGCCGGAAGACAAGGTACTCAAAGTCCACAAGATCGCCAAAGAACCTATCTCGATGGAGACGCCTATTGGCGACGACGAGGATTCGCATTTGGGTGATTTCATCGAAGACACCACGGTGGATTCGCCGATTGACTCCGCCACAATGGAAAGCCTACGCGAAACGACGCATTCCGTACTCGCGGGACTCACGCCGCGCGAAGCGAAAGTGCTGCGCATGCGCTTCGGCATCGACATGCACACCGACCACACGTTGGAAGAAGTGGGCAAGCAATTCGACGTCACTCGCGAACGCATTCGCCAAATCGAAGCCAAGGCATTGCGCAAACTGCGACACCCGAGTCGCAGCGAACAACTGCGCAGCTTTCTGATGGACGATTGATCGAAACGTTGATTTTGTGAACTGCGACAAAAGCCGGCGTTCACGCCGGCTTTTTTATGGATCTGTCGACCACTTACAGACATCACAGAATTGTAAATTCTTGATACTGATGCGGTAATCTCCTCAATAACCCACTGGGCAACGCCGACAGTTTGATAGACAATCTCCGCTCAGACAGGGCTGACCGACCGCATTACAAACGACTATGACTACTACAAAGACAGAGACGACAACTGCGGCAACCGAAAGCTCGCCGCCGCGCGCAGCGCTCAACTGGGTTTCAATCATCGTTATTGGCGTCACTAATCTGTGCGCCCTCACTATTGTGCCGTGGTACGGCATTGCGTACGGCTACAGCGCTGCGTCTTGGATTTGGTTTGCCGTGTTCGCGATCGCTAACGGCATGTCGATCACCGCCGGCTATCATCGGCTCTGGTCGCATCGCGCGTACAACGCGCATTGGCTCGTGCGACTGCCGCTTATGCTGTTCGGCTCGATGGCGTTGCAAAACTCGATTCTGGTGTGGTCATCGAATCACCGCGTTCATCATCAACACGTGGACGATAACGAGCGCGATCCGTATTCCGCCAAACGAGGCTTTTGGTTTTCCCATGTTGGCTGGATGCTGCGCAACTATCCAAGTTCGAAAACCGATTTATCGAACGTGCGCGATTTGCAAAACGATCCGTTGGTGGCATTCCAACATCGCTTTTACTTACCGCTGGTGTTGCTCGTCAACTTTGGATTCGTACTGCTGGCGGGATGGCTGTCTAATGATCTATGGGGCGTCTTCTGGCTCGCGGGCGTTGCCCGCATTGTGTTCAGTCACCACGTCACCTGGTTCATCAACTCGCTTGCGCATTGGTGGGGCAATCAACCGTACACCGACAAGAATACGGCGCGCGATAACGCAATCCTCGCGTTCATGACCTACGGCGAGGGCTATCACAACTTTCATCATCTCTATGCCAACGACTATCGCAACGGCGTGCGCTGGTGGCAGTGGGATCCGACCAAGTGGTTGATTGCCGGATTCTCGTACACCGGCTTAACCAGCAACTTGCGCCGCATTCCCGATGTCACGATTCAGCAGTCGCGCTTGGCGATGCAGTTCCAAAAATTGGAGCAGAAGCTCGCTAATCAGAAGCATCGGCTGCATCTGCACAATCCCATCGATATGGAAAAATTGCGCGCGCAATTGACGCACGAAGCCGAAGCGTTTCGCGCCACGTTGGCGGAATGGGCCAAGGTTCGCGATGCGTGGTATGCCGAAGCGCGCGAGCGGTTGATGGTGCGCTGGGAACAGGCAAATTTTCGCGCACATACGCGCGAGGTGCTGTATCGGCTGCGCATGCAACATCGCCGCTTGCAAATGCTCAACGCGCAATTTGCGTAGCGAAATGCGCGAGGTGGTAAGTGGCGAGGGCGTGAGGTAGTCCGATCAGCACGCTCTCGTATTTCGATTTCACCATCTGACGATCTCGCAATTTCACGCTTGTAGCGGCCTGCCCTTCGTCTCCATCGCGAACGGCAACAGCAACAACGCAGCGAGCGGAATAAATCCTACGTAGAACAGCGTCTCGATCGCGCGTCCCTTTGCCGCGATGCTGCCAACGACAAAAGGTCCGGCGGCAGCAAGCACACGACCGATGTTGAAACAAAAACCCGCGCCCGTTGCGCGCAATCGCGTGGGAAACACTTCGGGAAGATAGAAGGTGAACGCACCGGCAACGCCGAATACGACCAGGCCAATCGGAAAGTAGAAGTACACGCGCGTCGCGGTCGGCATATCGAAACCGAACGCCGCAAAGATACTCGCGGCCGACAACACGAAGTACACGGCGAACATCGCGCGTCGACCGAATCGTTTCGCGATTGGAATCGTGAGCAGCGTGCCGATTAAGCCGCCCAAATTAAACCAAAAGGTCGCGCGAAATTTCCATTCCTCAACGAGCGACGCAATAGCTGTTCCCACCAGTCCGCGCTCCTGCGCCGCCGTCTGCGCCCATCCGCTCACGACGACCGGAATGAAAGCGTTGCAACTCCACCAAGTGAGCAAAGATACCGTCGAAAATAGTGCGCCCACAATGACGATACGTCGATACTGCGGAGAAAATAACTCGCGTAACCGCGCAGTGGATTCGATGGACGCTGCTCCGTGCGCCTTTTTCCAGCGCTCCGGTTCTTCGACAAACAATCGCACCAGCAACGCAACCGCTGCCGGCACGAGACCGAACAAAAATACGTAGCGCCACGAAGTTTCCGGTGACCCCGGCAACCATACGCCGGCAATTTGGAAATTGACGAACGTCGCGAGAAACAATCCCATCGGCGACGCCGTATAGAGCAGCGCGCCCGCCTCCACTCGACGTCGCTCCGGCATGGATTCCGCCACCATCGCGGTGCCTGCCGCCCATTCGCCGCCGATTCCTAAGCTCGCGACGATGCGAAACACAATCAGCGTTTCAAGATTAGGCGCGGCGGCGCAAGCAGCCGTGCCGCAGGCATACACCAACATCGTCAACATCATCGTGCGCAAACGTCCAATGCGATCGCAAAGCACGCCGAATAGCACACCGCCCGCGGCCCATCCAAGTAACAGCAGCGAGGTAAGTACACCCGTCCAATAAAGTGTGGCAGCCGTGGCCTCGGGAGAACCAATCGTCAGTCCGAGTAGCGTCGGAACACAATTTGGCGCCACATAGCCGAAGATTAGCGCATCGAATACGTCGAAACCCCAACCTAGCCAAGCGGCGAACAAGACGGTCCAGTGTTTGCGCGTGAGGTCGAACATCGGCTAGCGATAAGCGTTTGCGGAGAGTGCGGATTGTTGTTGGATTTATCGCGATGGAAGCTGTCGTTAAGCGTATCGCACTTCCTTAATAACCGAAACGGATGAATCACCAAGAACACTCGCCGCCCAATCCAGCTCTTGCTTGGTTGCGTCAGTCTTTCGGTCGCTCCTTTGGCGTCGGCAGTCGATCTATCGACCTATAACGGTAGCCAACTGTTTGCGCGCTTCTGCGCCAGTTGTCATGGCCGCACTGGACAAGGCGATGGTCCGGTTTCATCGAGTCTGGCCGTCATGGTGCCGGATCTCACGCGAATCGCCAAACGGCATGGCGGGCAATTTCCGACTGAACGGATGTACCAAATTATTGATGGCCGACTGACGCGGCCTCCACACGGCACGCGCGATATGCCGGTATGGGGCTGGGAGTTCTCTCGAGTCGACGGCGACGACGCGGCCGCCAAGGCACGGGCCGACGAAGTAATCGCAAAACTGGTTGAGTATTTGCGCTCTGTACAAAAGTAGGGAACCAAATTGGGAGCAAATGTCACCTACGATGGTCAAATCAAAGCATTTTCGGTAATACTCGCGTCTGGTACTCGCCCCGCCCTCGCCGAGTACTTGGAGGTACTGTTATGAAACGCCCAACCCTATTCGCCGCACGCGGTCTGCCGATGCTCGCCGCTTTGCTTATTCTTACTGCGTGCGCCACACCGGGACCGGTGATTCACAGCGACTACGATCGCGCCGTAAATTTTTCGTCGTACAAAACTTTCGGTTTTCCGCAAAACACCGGCACCGATCGCGGCGGTTACACCACGCTAATCACGAGTCATTTCAAAGATGCGGTGCGCCGCGAGATGAGCGCGCGCGGTTACGTTTATGCGGAATCCTCGCCAGACTTGTTGGTAAATTTCTATAACGAGTTGCACGACAAGACCGACGTGTATTCGCGGCCGGGCTGGGGGACATCCGGTTTCTGGGGATTCGGCTACGGGCGTCCGCGCTATGGACTCTATAGCGCTTGGCCTTTCTACTTCGATCAAGACATCGACGTCGTGCAGTACAAGAGTGGAGTGATCAAACTCGATGTGGTCGACGCGGCAAAAAAACAGGTCGTGTGGGAAGCCAACGTCGAAGAGCGACTAACCGATCAAGCACAGGATAACCCGCAACCACTCATCGAGCGATTGGTGACGGAGTTGTTCCGCAAATTTCCGCGCTCCGCGACGCCCAACTAAATTATTCCAATCTTTCTGCGCGCCGGTCACTCGAATAACAGGTGGCTTGTCATTCTCGCCGCTGTACGCGAATATCTCCCGCTGCCAATGGGAGATAGTCATGTTGAAAATGTATGAAGGCGGCTGTCATTGCGGAGCCGTGCGCTTTCGCGTACGCAGCGATTTCGCGCGAATATCGGATTGCAATTGCTCGATGTGTGCGAAGAAGGGGTTTGTGCATCTCATCGTGCCGCTTTCGCAATTCGAATTGGTAAGCGGCAAAGACAACCTGACGACTTACACCTTCAACACGGGTGTCGCTAAACACACCTTCTGCAAAACCTGCGGCATTCACTCCTTCTACACGCCGCGGTCCGATCCCGACAAAGTCGATGTCAACGTGCGCTGCTTGGACAATGTCGATCTCGACACCATTACAATCACGCCCTTCGACGGACAGAACTGGGAGTCATCCTACGCTGCAAAACAACACCTACCATGACTGCGGCGAGGAACTCGACTGCACCGCTCACGCCCGCGGCGCGAATTAGATCCATTTTCAGCGGATCGATCGGCAATCTCGTCGAGTGGTACGACTGGTACGTGTACTCGGCATTTGCTTTGTACTTTGCGAAATCGTTCTTTCCCAAAGGCGATCAAACTGTGCAGCTGCTCAACACGGCAGCGGTATTCGCGATTGGATTCTTGATGCGACCCATCGGCGGTTGGCTATTCGGTATGTATGCTGATCGCGCCGGACGCAAAGCCGCACTGGTACTTTCTGTCCTCCTCATGTGCGGGGGCTCGTTGCTGATCGCCGTGACGCCGAGCTATGCGGTGATCGGCTTTTGGGCGCCGGTGCTGTTGATCGTTGCGCGCCTGCTGCAGGGGTTAAGTGTTGGCGGGGAGTATGGAACATCGGCGACGTATCTCAGCGAAATCGCCACGACGGAGCGTCGCGGGTTCTATGCGAGCTTTCAATACGTCACGCTCATCATGGGGCAATTGCTGGCGCTCGCCGTCCTCATTTTGTTGCAGCAAGTGTTTCTCACCAACACGCAACTTGAAAGCTGGGGTTGGCGAATTCCATTTTTTATTGGCGCATTGTGCGCCCTCTACGCGCTCTATCTACGTCGTAACATGTTCGAGACGGAATCGTTCGCCAAGCAAAGCAATATCGGCCGCAAGCAAGGCAGCATGACCGAACTGCTAAAACACCCGCGAGCGCTGCTTACTGTGCTTGGCCTCACGATGGGCGGCACAGTCGCGTTCTACACCTACACGACTTATATGCAGCTTTTTCTCGTCAATACTGCGGGCATGACCAAGGCGACGGCGACACTGATCAACGCCGCCACGTTGTTTCTCTACATGTTGTTGCAACCGATGGTTGGCGCGCTATCGGACCGCATCGGGCGCAGACCGATCCTCATGGCGTTCGGCATTCTCGGCACGCTTGCGACTCTACCTCTGCTGTACGGCATCGGTCATGCCTCATCGCCCGCGTCGGCATTCTTTTTGATCATGGCGGCGTTGTGCATCGTCAGCGGCTACACCGCGATCAATGCAGTCGTCAAAGCAGAACTATTTCCCGTCCACATCCGCGCCATCGGTGTTGGTCTACCGTACTCGATTGCCGTCTCTGTGTTCGGCGGAACGGCATCCGCCATCGCACTTTGGTTCAAAACCGAAAATAAGGAAAGCGGTTTCTACTGGTACGTCACCGCGTGCATTGCATGCTCGTTGATTGTCTATGCAACCATGAAAGACACGAAGACGCACTCACTGATCGATCGCGACTAGCGGCTTTTCGTTGATCGCTTCCTTAGACCAGCACACGAGATATTTTCTCCAAGCTCAGCAGCGTCTCTGCACACGCGTTCGCTGCTTCCACACCTTTGAGCTTGAGATGTTCGCGAAAAAACGCACGATGCGTTTCGTGCTCGTGAAATTGATGCGGCGTGAGGACTACCGAAAGCACGGGCACTTCTGTTTCTAATTGCACTTGCATGAGTGCATTAATGATCGTCGTCGCGACAAAATCGTGGCGATAGATACCGCCGTCTACGACAAACCCGTTTGCAACGATGGCCGCATACTTGCCGCTTTTCGCGAGCAGTTTCGCGTGCAACGGAATTTCGAACGCACCGGGAACGTCGAAGCAGTCAATACTATTTTTTGCGTATCCCAATTTTGCAATTGTGCGCATGAACGACTGACGACAGCCGAGTAAAATATCCTTGTGCCAGGACGACTGAATAAAAGCGATGCGCGCTTGGCTAGACTTATCGGCAGATACTCGACGCGGATTCATGCTATTTCCTCATGTGAATGCAGAATCGGGGCGTCGACAGTCGCATATACGCCGGTCCATCTCATTGGACCGCGTAAATGTCGTTGTTCGCTCTCGTAACCGGACTCGAGTTAGACCAGCCTATTTGCCAAACTAACTTCTCACCGTCGGCTTCGGAATCGCACCGAATCTGCTTGTCCTTGGTGATCAATCAAGATCGCCAAGCGCTCGCGGGCTACTGAAGTTGCAACTTCGGATTACCGCCGGTGGGGAATTGCACCCCGCCCCGAGAACAATGATCGTTGACGAATACCGTCAGCGATCGAGACATATAATGCCGTTAACGCATCACGCTGCGCAACTCCTACGCAACCCACACAGATGAAGATTTGGATCGACGCCGACGCCTGCCCCAATGCCATCAAGGACATCTTGTTTCGCGCTGCGGAGTGAACGCAGATCGAACTCACGCTCGTTGCCAATCAAGCCATGCGCCTGCCGCGATCGCCATACATAACATTCGTGCAAGTTGCCGCGGGGTTAGATGTTGCCGACAAACGCATCGTCGAGTTAATGCGGGCAGGCGACCTGGTCGTCACCGCAGATATACCGTTAGTGGCGACGGTGATCGAAATGCAAGGTGTTGCGCTCAACCCGCGCGGTGAGTTGTACACGAACGAAAACATTCGCGAACGATTGTCGATGCGCAACTTTATGGACGAACTCCGCGGCAGCGGAGTCGCTACCGGCGGGCCGCCCGTATTGTCGGTAAAAGATCGGCAGGTATTCGCCAACAAACTCGATGCGTGGATTGCGAAGCGAAAGCTGTAACACGTCCACTATTGTTCGCCAGCGCCATGATGAAGATCGGAACAAAATCGTTTTGTCTGCGTTACGCGGGGAGCAATGCAGCAGAAGAGTAGGTTGCTCAATCGCGTCGTCCGCGGAGAGTTTGACGCTCCTTCATTCGACATGGGGCAAGTGCTGTTCATCGTCTGAAACCCAATCTTGGCGTGACGCCCAATGATAATGGGCACTTGGCTTTTCCGCTGGCTCCTGATCGAGCGAGCCCGCAGGCACAATGAACTCGCGACCGCTTCGGGTAGCATGAGGCAATGGAGAACCGCAACGTGAACAGAAAGTCGTCGCAAAGCTCCGCGCCTCCGGCAAATCATAGCGAACTAGACACTCTTGGCCGCGAATCCAACGAATCTGCTCCGGCAAAACAACAATGTTGGATGCTCGACCAGCTCCGGTCGACTTCCGACAACGCGAGCAATAGCAGTGTACAAAGCGAAGAAAAGGCGGCACCACCTCGTAGACGATGCTACGACATAGGCAACTACCTGTCAGCGAGTTTTTCATTTCATCTCCACAGACTATGAGTGTCGCCACGCAGTGATCTTACATTGGACTGCATGCGTCGCTCTGCGAGCGTTCGTCAGTTGTTCATGTGGTCGAAGACATCTTTTGATTCCCAGTAAATTCCCAAGACTCGAACCTGTGATGACGTATTCCAAACGCCTATAACGTCGAGTTTGAGTGTCCAGCTTCGGAAGTTTCGAGCAAGCGAGTTGGCTTGCCCCTACCCGGTAGAGGTGAGCGCGAGCGTCAGTCGAATCACTGCCCCGCCGTCGACGATGTCATCGACACGGTATGCGCATTCGATATTGTTGTTTGGGATGTCGATAACTGCGCTGCGGCAACGGCAGGTAATACGTGATCGGATGCGCTAGGCTCCACGACGCTCGCCCCATATTGAAGTACGAGTCGTGCGAGATGCGGTTCGGCGCTCCAGTGAACGAAATCCACGCACACTGCTTTGTGGGCATCGTCTTCTGCGTGTTCGGCGGGTGATCCGATAAATTTTCCGCCGCCGATATCTTGTTCGAAATTGGCGGCCGCTTGGTCCCATGCGGTGGTTGCAGTGGCCGGCTTCGCAAACAATTCGACTTTGCGAACTTGCATCACGGTGGGAATGGCACCGCATAAAGCGAAGTGTTGTGCGTTTTGTTCCGTGCAAGCACTTCCTGCGGAACAAGGCGGCGCGTAAATCACAGCTTCACTGGTCGTAACCGGTGCAACGATCGGCGCGGCGACCACAGGCGTGGACGAAATTGTAGGCGCGTCGCGCATCGCGGCTATTCGTTCGGTGGTCGATGCGAGCAATTGCAATTTTGCGTTCAACTCGTCGCGCATGCTACGGATGTCTTCCGACGCGTGTTCCTGGCGCAGCTCGCCATAGAGATAACCGCCGACGCCCGATCCTGCCATGAGGGCAACGATAGCTATCACCGATCGCATGGATACGCCGCCGCGTTTGGGTCGCACGTCTTGTTTGTTCCTGGAACGCAGCGCCGTGACAATCTGAAACAGCGCCGTAAACATGGTCGCCGTCGCACCTATCATCGCCGCTACCACTGTTTCGGAGAACTGCATCGCCGGCTCGCATCCACTATTTGTAGCGACGAACTCTAATCCTGTGACGCACTTCACTCTGCTACGGAGTTGGCAGTTTTCTCAACTTGTCGCACGGCAACAGGCCCAATCGCGCGCGCCGGGCGGCAAGGACGCCCCTCTTATTCAGGCAACGCCGCCTTGGCGGCGGCTCTATGTTGCAAAGCTTTGCCGCAGATGCGCTTTGCGTTCATGTCGTCGCATCGCAATCTCAATCAGCTGCGTAATAAGCTGTGTCTGCGTCGTTCCGGTCGCTTGCCACAGTTTTGGATACATCGAAATGGCGGTAAAGCCCGGCAGTGTGTTGATCTCGTTGACCAGCAAACACCCGCGTTTGCTTATGAAGAAATCCACTCGCGCAAGGCCATTGCACTCCAATACTTGAAAGGTGCGAATCGCGAGCTGCTGCACTCTCTTAGTGGTGGCGCGATCCAGATCCGCGGGAACTTTGAGCGTTGCGCCCTGCTCATCCACATACTTCGCATCGTAGGAATAGAACCCATCGGCGTGTTGCACAACAATCTCGCCGGGCAGCGACGCAGTCGGCGCATCGTCCCCTAGAACCGAACATTCGATCTCGCGACCGACGATGGCTGCTTCGGCAATTACTTTCACGTCGTATTCAAACGCATACTCCAACGCGGCGCGTAACTCCCGACGCGAAGCGACGCGCCGAATTCCCACCGACGAGCCGAGATTAGCGGGCTTGGTGAATAACGGAAACTTAAGCTTCGCTACCTTGCGACTCACGACTGCCGGGATCTTGTCGTAATCCGCGCGCCGCACCACCAGATACTTCGCGACGGGAATTTTGGCGGCGACCAATAGACGCTTCATTACGTCCTTGTCCATGCCAATCGCCGAGCCCAACACGCCCGCGCCGACATAGGGAATGCCCGCCAATTCGAGCAGGCCTTGAATCGCACCATCTTCTCCGAGCGGCCCGTGCAGTACTGGAAACACTACATCGAACCGAGCAGCGCTATCGGCCGATGCGATTGGAAATGGCGCGAGCGCGACCGCCATCCCGTCATTGATTTTCACGAGCCGCGGATCGCGCGAACTTGTCAGCAACGCCGACTCCGATTGGGTTAGCCAGCGCCCACTCTTGTCGATACCGACCAGCACAGGCTCAAACTTGGTTCTATCCAACGCTTCCGCGACATTGCGTGCCGACAGAATCGAGATTTCGTGTTCAGCGGAACGACCGCCAAAGAGGATTCCTATGCGAAGTTTGCGAGTCATCGTTCGTGTCCAGATTCCAACGATCGATCGAATGCCGGTTTCAAGTATTACCGCGTCTCAGTAGTACCAGTGCCCAGCATTAAGGGTGTCCAACCGCGAATGACGCTATCACAGATAAGGGGACACAATAATTCCCAATAATGGAGGATTCTGGCATGCACTCGCTCATCGCTCCGGTCGGCAAAGAGTTGTTGATGCGCGAACTGAACGCCGAGTCGTTTGTGCGCGTCACTCACAAAGCTCGCAAGCACATCTATATTGTCGACGGCAACACCGCGCCGCACACGATGAGAGAGATCGGCAGACTCCGCGAGGAAACATTTCGTCGCGCCGGCGGCGGCACGGGATTATCTTGCGACCTCGACGAGTTCGATGCGGGCGAACATTGCTATTCGCAAATGATCGTTTGGGACCCGGAAGACTTGGAGATCGTAGGCGGCTATCGTTTCATTCGGGGCGATGAGGTTCCACTGATCGAGAATGGCGAGCCACGCTTAGCCACCCACGAGCTGCTCGACTATTCGCCCGCATTTATTCGCGACTATCTTCCCCACACCATCGAACTCGGTCGCTCGTTTGTGCAGCCGCGTTATCAGCCGAATCAACACAGTCGCAAGGGGCTTTTCTCTCTCGATAACCTCTGGGACGGACTCGGGGCAATCATCGTGGACAATCCCGACATTCGATATTTGTTCGGCAAAGTGACTATGTATCCGCAGTTCGATCGCCTCGCGCGCGACCTCATCCTTTACTTTATGCAGCGTTATTTCCCCGATGACGAGCAATTGGTCGTCGCAAAAACTCGACTTCCCTTTTGGACCGATGCGAGCACGTTGACCGAACCCTTTGCGGGCCTAACCGACTACGAATCTGCGTTGCCGGCGCTCAACAACCAAGTTCGCGCGCGCGGCGAAAACATACCGCCGCTGATCAATGCCTACATGAGTCTCTCGTCTACGATGAAAACCTTCGGCACCGCGCGCAACAGCGCGTTCGGCGATGTCGAAGAAACCGGCATCATGATCGTCATCGACGATGTGTATGCTGCCAAATTGGCGCGACATGTCGACACCTATACGCCGGTTTCACAGCAGCGCACCGCGGCATAACGATCGACGGCGTGCGCGACGACTGCGTCGAAACGATGATCTATTTCGAGGCAATAAGTTTCTTTCCCGTAAACGGGTTGTAGTCGTAGTTGCCGGGAAAGTGTTCGCCGCTATCGGTGTCGATCTTGGGTGGCAATAGCGACCCGAGCGGCAATCTAAAAGGAAATTCCTTCGCGCCCATCTTCACAACAATGCGACCCTTAGCCTTGGGATCGACCAGATGCTTTCCTTCCGCGTCCTTGCCCTTGAATGCTATGAAGTGCATGCCTTGACCCATCGCTCCCATCATGTTGGCAAGCAGCGGCTTCATCATCTGAATAAAATTTCGCGCGCCCGGCGACAGGTCGCCCTCCGGTATCGGACTCAACGATGTTTTTCCGATGACTAGCGTGGTCTCTTTCTCTAATTCCTCTTTTGAAATCGACGACATGACTCCCAACGTACCGATCGTTCCTTGCAACGCCGCGACGAGGATGTAATCGTCAACTGCCGCAACCAGATCTTGTTGTTGTTTGGGCGTCAATGCGCTCTTGCGCAGACTCTCCACCCAATAATCGCTGGGAATCCACCACACCAAATCCAGCCCTTGCGATGCTTGTCTCGTGATCTGAGTTTCGCGCACTAGCGCCTGCAAATCGATATCCTGCGCTTGGGCCTTCGGTACTTCCGCAAACGAAATTCCCGCCAGAGCCACCAGCAACCAACACCATGCTTTCATTTTTTCTCTCCGTCGATTGACTGTAATTTTAGGTATCCCGCGTGATCGATTTGCGCGTCCGGCGCGCCGCGAGTGAGCGCATCGCGAATATTACCCGCAATGACTGTCTTTTTAAGTTCTTTTGGATTGACATTAACATACACCGTTTCAATCGTGGCCGTGACGGCTTCGCTTCCGGCGATCCGAAACTCGGCGACTAGCGTAAAAGAAGTATTGCCGATGTGCTTGGTGCTGACCGCGATTTCGAGAACCTCGTCGAAGCGCGCCGACGCACGCCACTCTGTGGTTTGCTTAACCACTTGAAAGTCGAAGTCGACGAACATCCCGGACTGATTGAGCCCAAGCGCGCGAATGTATTCGCCGACCGCTAGATCGACGTACTCGCCATAGCGCGCGTTAAACACGACCTTTTGCGCGTCGCATTCGCTGTAACGAACACGTAGGTAGTATCGAAATGGCTTCATAGAGATGACGTTTCGCTCCTTGGAAAACCGAGCAACCAGGATAACGCTCGCATCGCTTGCCGCCAACAAAAATGTCGCTAAGAATGTCGCACGACGCCGAGCACACGACTACAATCGCGGCCCGAATGAAAGAACATGAGGCGTTGAGAGCATGTGAACGATACGCTTCCGATCCCAGTCTCATGCGCGAAGTCTCATGCCCATCTACGAGGAATTCAAATGAAACGTCTCGAAGGAAAATCCGCCATCGTCACCGGCGCCGCCAGCGGCATCGGTCGCGCCACCTCGATTCTTTTTGCGCAACACGGCGCTAAGGTCGTATGTGTCGATCGCGCTGCCGAAGTCGAAGCCACGGCAGACACCATTCGCAAAGCCGGTGGCCGCGCTATCGCTTTGAACAAAGACGTGTCGAATGAAGCCGATGTGAGCGCCTTTGTCGACGCTGCGGTTAAGGAGCACGGTGGACTCGATGTCTGCTACGCCAACGCCGGCATCAGCGGCGGCCTGCCGAACATGGATGAACTCACGATCGAAGATTGGCATCGCGTTCTCAATGTGAACCTAATCGGCGCATTTCTCACCGTGAAGCATGCATCGCGCATCATGGTCAAAGCCAAGAAGGGTTCGATCATCTGTACCGCGTCGGTCGCGGGTATTCGCTCCGGCGCCGGTGGCATTACCTATAGCGCTAGCAAAGCGGGTGTGATTTCGTTAGTACAAACCATTGCCAATCAGTTGGGCGGCACCGGTGTGCGTATCAACGCCATCTGTCCGGGCCTTATCGAAACCGGCATGACTAAGCCATTGTTCGATCGCGCGCGCGAGCGCGGCAGCGAGCACAAGATTGGGCAATTGAATCCGTTGCGTCGTTATGGACGCCCGGAAGAAATTGCCAGCGCCGCGTTGTTCTTGGCATCGGATGATTCCTCGTATGTGAATGGCATTGCGCTGCCGGTCGACGGTGGCTTGACCAGTTCGCTGCCGGTTGTTCCGCCGAAGATGTAACGCCGGGCGCCGGGCGCCGGACTGCCGCAATAACTGCCCTAACCGTCCAACAACTGTCGGATGCGTTGCAACAGATCCGCCAATCGATAGGGCTTTTCCAAACGCCGCGCATAAAGCTCGGCGTCGATCAACTCGGAATTTCGTTCGGCACTAAAACCGCTGGCAAGCTGAATCTTGACGCGCGGATAGCGCTCCTTCACTTGTGCCGCCAATTGATAGCCGTCCATCCGCGGTAAAATAATATCGCTGAGCAGCAAATCGACCGGCGTCGTCGCTAAAATTGCGAGCGCGCGCTCGGCATCGCTAGCGCCCAGGACGCGATAGCCTTGCAAGGTCAGCGTTTCGACGGAGAGTTCCCGCAACGTCACCTCATCGTCAACGACTAGGATAGTCTCGCCGCGCGACAAGGAATGCTCGCTTGCCCGCGTTGAGCTGTCTGCCGCCGCTTGCGCGACAATGTGACGTGGAAAATAGAGAATGATCGTGCTGCCGCGACCGAGCTCGGATTCCACTTTGATTGCGCCGTTACTCCGTTGAACGAAACCGTACACCTGCGACAAGCCAAGCCCCGTGCCTTGCTCGCCCTTGGTGGAGAAGAACGGCTCGAACATGCGTCGTTGCGTATTCTCGCCCATACCGACACCGGTGTCGGCAACGCTTAAAGACACACACTCACCCGGCGCCAATCCCAGTGTCGCCGCACTCGCCGCATCCAACGATTCGTTGCGTGTCCTTAAACTCAGCCGTCCACCGTCCGGCATCGCATGTTTCGAGTTGATGCTCAAGTTGATAATCGCGTCTTCTAGTTCCCCGGCGTCGACGTACGCCGGCCACAGCTCATCCGCCAAATCGAATTCGACA
>JAYTQU010000175.1:0-19592 GCA_043746555.1 Pseudomonadota bacterium
CCAATCGGGACAATGCGGTTGCGCTTGCCAAACCGTGAACAGCGGCACTTCATCTTGCTCGTCTTTGAGCGCGAGCGAAACAATGAAAAAGGCCCAACCGGATGACGCGGCATCGTCGGACAACAGATACCGCCAGGGCGCGATACTCGGCAGCGTTTGCGCGCGATAGACGATATGACTAATGCGATCGAAGTTAATCACGCGCACCGTTTGCGAAATCCAAAAACGACGCGTCGAGACAATCAAGTGGCCGAGGTTTTTGCTGATCGATAAGCAACGCCCATAAGAGAATAGCGTGAGGCAGCGCGCCAACCAAGGCGTGCAACCGTGCATGCGATCGGCGGTTATGGAAAACCGTGGGGCTACATTGAGCGACGCCATGGAACACTCTCGAATTTCGTGCCGTGGATTCTAACTCATAGTCCAAATTCATCGCGATGCAATTGCTAAACTATGCGATGGACCGCAACAAATAATTCGCACCAACAAGAGCATCGATGAACAAAGATTTTCAAGCCATCCTGTGGGATTTCGGCGGCGTAATCACCAGTAGCCCGTTTGACGCATTCAATCGCTATGAAGCGGAGCACGAGATTCCCCGCGACTTCATACGGCAGGTGAACGCCACCGATCCGGAGAATAATGCGTGGGCGCAATTCGAATCGAGTCGCATCACGCCTGAAGAATTCGACAGCGCATTCGAAAATGAAACGCGACTCGCGGGTCACGCGATTCCCGGCCGCGTCGTGATCGCCATGCTGAGCGGCGCTGTGCGTCCGCGCATGGTGGAGGTGCTCAAGACATGCAAACAGCACTATCGAATTGCGTGCCTCACCAACAACGTCAAAGCGGGCAACGGGCCCGGAATGTCGCGCGATGCCGTGCAAGCCGCGCAAGTTCAATCGGTCATGGCGCTGTTCGATCTGGTGTTGGAATCGAGCAAAGAAGGCGTACGCAAACCCGACCCACGTTTCTACTTACGCGCCTGCGAGCGATTGCAAATCGAGCCACGGCAAACGGTCTTCTTGGACGATCTCGGTATCAACCTCAAATCGGCGCGTGAACTTGGCATGACGACCATCAAAGTGACCGACGAGTCGCAGGCGATTGCGGAATTATCTAAAGTGCTGGACCTGGACTTCTAAGCGCGGCGACGCATTAGTTCTACTTTGTCAGGTTGGGATCAAGCGATGCGGGGCAAGGCGCACCGCGCGCTTCAGCGCAACCTGACAAAGTAGAATTAGTCGTGCGGCGATGTGTATGTCGTGAGAACCGCTGTCGCAATCAATACGATGCCGATCACGATCAGTTCGAGGTCGATTATGCGTCGCAGTGAAGATGCAGCTTGGGCATCGCCCCCAAGCAACTTGGGCGTTAAGCGAAATTTGTTGTAACTCGCAAGCCCCAACACTGCCGCTACAAAAAGTAACTTGATCGCAAGATTTCGCTCGTACGGCGTGAGCGCGGGAAACTCGCTAAATTCGACCAGCGAAAAAATGAGCGCCGCCCCCGTTACGATCAACGCGCCCACGACTCGCATCGCGAGGACGCCGAATCGTTTTACAAGTGTTGCCGTCTCTTCGATCCGATAGTGCGCGCAAGCGTAGCGCAACAAATAAAGCGATCCGATCCACCACGCCGCCGCAGAAAGATGTACAAAGGCAATCATCCCTTCGAAGGGACCTTCGGCGGCCGCATGACCGTTAAATCCCAGCGACAACGTGAGTAGCGCAGCGGATGCGATTCGTATGCCTCTTCCGGCGGTCTCGTCCGTCGACGTGACCAAGAGCGCGATGCCCGAAAATTGCATGAACAGCGCCGCGCCGACGCTTGACGAAAACACGGCCGACAGAGTTGTCGCGTCGAACTGCCCACCAAGACGCAGGATTAAAACAAATGTGCTCGCCGCTGCCGCGCCGACGATGACAATCGTGAGACGTTGCGTAACTCGAACAATCCCTTTCTTGAGCTCTGCCGAGCATGGCAACGTGAACTGCGCAAACACCAAACCTGCGCAGGACAGTAGTCCCACATACAGAAGCGC
The DNA here is from genome assembly GCA_043746555.1 of Pseudomonadota bacterium. GTDB lineage: Bacteria > Pseudomonadota > Gammaproteobacteria > Steroidobacterales > Steroidobacteraceae > CAZQYC01. The sequence goes on from JAYTQU010000175.1 coordinate 2,045, forward strand.
TCGAACGATCGTCGCGACCGCGTCGAGCATTACTTCGTTTTGGCAGCGGGCTTAATCACGAACACGAGCGACCCGCCGGCGACATGACCGTCGCGCGAGAGCGCTTTCCATTTCACTACGTTGCGCCCGACCGCAAGCTTCGGTTCGGTCACGTTGAATATGTTCTCTTTGTCGGTTGCCTTGAACGTCAATCGTCGTTCAATCTTATCGCTGCCCGTGACGGTGACCGAGGTCAATTTCGCGGGATCGTCAAAATGCAATTCAATGGCCGGCGGCGATTGCGTAAGCGTCGAACCGCTTTTCGGCGTGGTGCTTTCCATCTCGACGTGTGCGAACGCGGACGCGGTAAAGGCCAACAACAAAGTGGCGACAACAGTGTGAAAATAGTTCATGTGCATTGACTCCAAGATGTGATCGATGATGGTAGCATTTTCGGCGGTTAGACGAATCGCGCCGCCACTGTTACCGAGCCGCGGCGATAATTTGCGTTACTGACGTGAACCCATGCCGGGTTAGATACTCTGCGATTCCTGCATTGACCTTCTTGCAGACTAGCGGATCGTAGAAAAGCGCCGTACCGATACCAACAGCCGTCGCGCCGGCCAATAGAAATTCGATTGCGTCGTTGGCGCTGGCAATTCCGCCTTGACCGATGATCGGAATGTTATGTGGCTTAGCGACTTCTGCGACTTGCCATACTTTGAGCAGCGCGATCGGTTTTATCGCGGGACCGGATAGTCCGCCCTGGACATTGCCGATGATGGGTTTACGTTTTTCGACATCGATCGCCATCCCCATCATCGTGTTGATCACCGCGAAGGCATCGGTGCCCGCTTCTATGCAGCGTCGTGCGTTTTCTTTGATGTCGGTCTGATTTGGGCTGAGCTTGGTAATTAGCGGCTTCTTGGTAACGGCGCGGCAAGCCGCAACCACGCGCGCGGACATCTCCGGTACGTTGCCGAATTGCACGCCGCCTTCCTTGATATTGGGACAGGAGATGTTGATCTCCATCGCATCGATGGGCGAGTCGTCGAAGCGACGCGTCACTTCAACGTAATCGTCGATCGTCGAGCCGCACACATTGGCGATAAAGCGCGATTCGCTGAAATCAAGCGTAGGTAAAATAGTATTGACCACGCGATCGACGCCGGGATTCTGTAACCCAATCGCATTGAGCATACCCATCGGCGTTTCGTAAACTCGATGCGCGGGATTACCGAGACGCGGTTCGAGCGTAGTCCCCTTCAAACAAATGCCACCCGCGTCACGATTGCTAAAACCCGCGACGCGCGTGTACTCCTCGCCGAATCCCACGCAACCGGATAACAAAACAATGGGCGAGTCGAAGCGAAGACCGCAAAAGTTAAGGGCTAGCGATTCGGGAAGTGCAGACATGGTTGCATCAGTCGATTAACGGAATAGCGCGCACAGTACAGCAAGCACGCAATCAGCTAAAGTGCCATTCGCGTTCCGTCGAACATTTTGTGTTTCGTCATGTTCAATCTCATTCTCTATCAGCCGGAAATTCCGCCCAACACCGGCAATGCCATCCGTCTATGCGCAAACACCGGCTGTAAATTGCACTTGATCCGACCGCTGGCCTTTGATCTCGACGAAAAGCGGGTGCGCCGCGCCGGTCTCGACTACCACGAAATGGCGGCCGTGCATGAATGGGATTCGCTGGAGCAATGTCTGGCCGCCATCGAAGCGCCACGCTGGTTCGCAATCTCCACTCGCGGCGGTACGCGCTTCGATCAACCGCTTTATACGTCGGGTGACGCGTTTGTATTCGGACCGGAAACACGCGGACTGCCACAGGAAATTCTGGAGCAATGTCCGGCGGAACAACGACTGCGATTACCGATGGCGCCAGGCAATCGCAGTTTGAATCTTTCGAACGCCGTGGCGGTCGTTGCCTTTGAAGCATGGCGGCAACTGGGATATATAGGCGGGACTTGAGATCAACTGCTAGCCATGTACGTACAAAGTCGTTCGCAGCGCCTCGGCGACTAGCCGTTGCTCAATGCGCTCTTTGAACGATGCAGGTTGCTCCAATCCCAAACGACGCAGATAACGTTCTAGCGATGTGTCGGGACTGGAGGAAAATAACGCTTTAGCGCCTGCTGCAACTCGACCGCGCAGCGATGCCGTGTCCGCTTGCAGGCGCTTCAACGCTTTTGCAATAACGATCTCCTCCGCCGTGAAGTCGCTGCCGAACGGCAGTTCGCCGAACAATCCACGCGCTCGATAAGGTTCTAAAATCGCTTCAAGTCGTTGCGGCATATTGCTGCGCGCTGCTTCGGGAATGCGATAGTCTTTTGGCAATTTGCCGCTTCGCTTGGCTTGTGCGACCAACGCATCTTGAAAGCGCGAGTCCATGATATTGATGAGCGCCGCGATCGTTTCTGCGTCGGTGCGACTTCGCAGATCAGCGATGCCGTATTCCGTCACGACAATATCGCGCAGATGACGCGGAATAGTCTCATGACCGTAATTCCAAACGATGTTCGACGTGGTTCGTCCCTGGCTAGTTCGCGTACTGCGCACACAAAGAATCGATCGAGCATCGGGCAAGGCATGGGCCATCGCGACAAAATTGTATTGGCCGCCTACGCCGCTCACGACGCGGCCATCCGCAAGTCCATCGGACACGGCCGCACCCAATGCAGTGACCATCATCGTCGTATTCACAAAGCGCGCATGACGACGTTGCGCGACTTTAAGGTCTTGTTGATTGCCGTACAGATCATTGAGAAAACTGATTCGCTGCATCGCGAAGCAACGACGTTCGTCTTCCGGTAAATCGCGTAGCGCCGCGTAAAACGCTTTCGGTCCAAAAAAAAATCCGCCGTGTGCGAGCACGCCATTGCGCAACGATTCACCAAGAAAGGACTTTGCCAACCTCGCTCGTTGTGCGCTGCTTGAAAGATCGGCTGCAATGGATTGTTCGTCCGCGGTCACTAATTTCCCACTAACAAAACGCACGTCATCGCGAAACACGCCGGCGGCTTTGAGCTCGACGAAATCGCGTTCGGTGAGCTGCGACAATCCGGCATCGAATAGCGCTTCCAGTGTCGCGACGCCTACCTTGTCGTCGATGCGTTCGGCGTCAAGTAATGTTTGTAACAAAGCATGAGGATAGACGCGCCGCTTCAAAATCCCTGCGCGGTATAAATCGATGAATCCATCCACCAGCATTTCCGTGCAGCCATAGAGTCCGCGCGCGAACGGCTGTGTACCGCCTGCAGTTGCTAATAATGCCGAGCTGGCAGACATGACGCCGCTCGAATTCAACAGCTGCACGAAGTCACTCGACTGTTCGTGGCGAAGTTTCAATCCAGACACGATTGCGTCGCCCAACTCGCCGATGCCGAGTTGCAACGTGCCGCCATCGCGCACTAATGCAGCGACATTAAGCGCGATTTGATAATCGACCGTACCGATCGGCATATTGGGCGGACAAAAAAGCGGAAAGACGGCATCGGGCATATCGACAATGAAATCGAATGCTGAACGCAACACGACCGCGTCACCGTACATGAATGGCAATTGGCGGTGCACATAGCCGATAAGCGCGAAAGGTTTACCCGCTGCGCGCAACGATTCGATGTGCGGCAAAAGATCGACGGTGAGATCGGGATTGCAACTTAAACTCACCGACTCATCGTTCGACGACGGCGCAATGAGTTGCGCAATCGCGTTGACGCCGCGATTAATCAGATCGCGGGCCACGTGCGTATAGTTGGCGCTGAGATAATTTTGCTGCAAATGCCGGTTGTTGAGCCAAGCGCCCGGTTCGAGAAAAAATTCGTTCACTTCGATATTTTCTGGCAATTCGTGCCGTTCAAGCAGACGAACATACTCAAGCTCAGGGTAGTCGCCGAACACTCGCGCGACGAATGGATCGAGGAAGCGCCGTTCCAATTCGCTGTGCGCTCTAGGCGCGCGCAGCGACAGCGCGGTAAAGATCGTCAAGCGAATACTCGTATCCGCCACAGCGCGACGGACGAATGCATTGACGAGTGGATTGGGCTTGCCGATACCGACGGGCAGGCCGAGCACGATACGCTTGCCGACGCGAGTTAGCGTCGCGTCGACGCAAGCTTCCAAGTCGTCGAAGGCGATTGTGGGTGCGTGCATGCTGCGCCAATCTATTGAAGCGCCACGATGCAGCGTCCGTGCGCCTGCGTCAATTCACTCGCTCGAATGAGTTCACTTCGTCAGCTTTCCAACCAAACGAGAGAACAGCGATGGGTTGCGTTCGACGCGTCTGATCGCCGTATCGGACAGCCCCAACAGGCGCGCCTCATCGAGCTCCTTGCTGGAAATCGATTTGCCATTCGTCGTTCGATAGGTCGATTTCTTTTTTGCCGCGAGCGGTGCGGAGCGCTTTACGGCCGGCACCGCATACTTGCCGGCACTTTTGGGTTGCGAATTTGGCGTGCTGCGCAGTGGCTTGTTCGGCGTTTTGTTAGCCGGCGGCGTCAAGACAAATGGCTTGGGACGCTTTTCTTCCAAGGTAATGACGCGTGCCTGCGATTTTGCGGGTTCATTCGCTGCCTCGGTCTTCGGTGCAGGCGGTTCGAGAAATCGTCGCTGCTCCGCATCGCTAATGCGTTCGATGGTTGGGTCACCGAAAAACGTTTTCAGATAACCGAGAACGGCGTCCGCAGACACTTGTTCGGTAAAGAACCCGAGTCGCAATGCGTGTCGAATCAGCGTGCCCTCCATGACGGCCACCGAATAGAGCCGATATGCTTCGAAAATATCCAAGCGCGGCATCGTGTCTAAATTTGCAGGATGATCGGACACGGCCAACTGCACCACAAACCATTTTTGCGCGTTGCTGTCTTCGATCTCGTTCTTGGTAAGCGTGCGAATAGTCTGTGTCGTATCGAGCGTCGGAATGTCATTGGATTGTTGACGCGGCTGACCCGCTGCGCGAAGTTTGGCCAATGCCTCGGCGCTGACGAATGGGCGCGGCAAATCGTTTGCAGGCTTTGTGGCAATCGTACGCGGTGCTACCAAAGGTTTTGGTGCAGATTGTTTCGGCGTCTCCGGCGCAAGTGTCAGCCCAGGATCGGGAATCGACCTACTCGCCGCCACGTGAAACGGTTCGTTGCGACTGGTCGACGATTTAGCCGACGCCTTAGCCGACGCCATTGACGCGGATTGGGACGCGGATTGGGACGCGGATTGGGTTGTCCAGGGCAGCGGCGTCTTTGGCCGCGTCGATATAGGCATTGCAGCTGCACGCTGTACTGCGGCTATCTGCGGCGAGATTGTGGGTGACGAAACCGGGGGCACCGAGACCGTGGATGTTGCGTTTTGAGTTGAAGATCTCGTCGGTGCGTCGGCAGTGAATCCAGTAGCGCTGCGCGTGCTTGATTTAGTACGCGCAGACGCATTGCTATCGGGAATCCATTCGAACTCCACTAATTCTTCGTTGTCGTTGCGAATTTGGCGCTGATTCTGATGAGGTGTTGACGCTACGCCGCTCGCTCCTGGATTGACGGCAGAATTGGCACCTGCAAATTTGGGTAGCGGTTGGCGACTCGTTGCAGAGATGTCATGACTAACCTGCTGAGCAACCGGTTGTCGTACGGATTGATTTGACCGATGGCCAGACGATTGAGCGATAGGCTCATTTGGAGTGACTGCAAGGCTGGCAGGCACGTCTTCGGCCGCAAACTTCGGGAGACGATATCGGCCGGTGCGTTGGATGTCCTGAATTTCTTGAATCTCGTGTAACGGTTTCTTGAGATAGCCGCTGGCGTGTTTCACGTCTTCATCGCCGAGGCACGAGGTAAATGCCGTCGCGAATTTACCGCGCACCGAGCGCAACACGATTTCCGCATCGGATTCGCTGGAGAAAAAACCGAGGCGCACTCGATAGCGGCGGCGACCTTCTTCCATGCGCGATACTTGATAGAGTTTGTACGACTCGAGGCCATCGATGCCCCAAGCTCTGACGCTTGGCGTATCGATTGCCTGCGGCATGTTGGCCGCGCACAGATTGATGACGAACAGCGATTCGCCGCTAATACCGCCGCTCAATAGAGCATCGGTCGCCGCAAACGGATCGACATTTGTAAGTACCGATGCACTTCGATCGTCCATGCGTACTTCCCCACTACATGAATCAAAACAATAAAAATAACTGCAAAAAACTCAGGATCGTTCGCAACGAAACGCTCGCAACGATTCTGGCGATCCACGAAGTTATCATCCGACATCGGTAAAGCGCGCTGCGTTAACGCGCTCGATTGCTACATGAGAAGTTGGACTCTAATGAAAATGTCGCGAGACGCGTTGCAATGCATGGCTCGTGACATCTCCCGATCCAATCTTCACCGTCCGCGTCTCTAAACCTGCCTAAAGGCTTGCTAGATAGAGAAGGCTCGTGAAGAGCTTGTCGCGTCGCTGTGGCAACCCCGCTGTCGTAGGAAATAGCTCCCGTAGACCGGTGGCTTTGCGTCCTCGTCTTTCGACAAAGTTTGCCTTTAACACCTGCTTTTATATTTACGCAGCAGTGTGACGCAAGTCAAGAGCAAGAGTCTCTATCGGCAGACAAAGTACGGGTCTTTTGCGAAATAACCGGCGGCGCTACGAGTTTATGTCGTACGCACCCGTGCGTAAAACTTACGAACGAGATTTTCCGGCCGTCAAAGTGCGAATCTTCGAGCGATTTGAGTTGGTAAGCCGCTGACCTAAACTGCCAATTTCACCCAGGGACTCGGGTGCGAATGGGCTGGTTCGCCGGCCAAGATGCGAGGCGCTAAACGACGCGTCACGCGCTGCGCCAACTGCGGATCGGAGCGATACATTCGTTGCAGTGCGGCCATGAGTCCCGCCAATATGGCGCGTCGCTCGCGCTCGTGGCGGCACGCATCGCGCGACAAAATGGCGAGTTCGTCGCCAATGCTTTCCAGCGTCTCGCGATACGACGGTGCGAATTCGCTATTGCGTTTGCGCAGACGCTCCGCGAAACGCAAAGCATTCAACGTGCTGTGCCTCGCACGATGTCGCAAAACGATGTTACGAACAAAATTCATTGATCCGAACTCATTAGATCCGATCTGCGCTCACAGCAGTGTCGCGCGTTGCGCGCATGACAATGCGTGCTCCAGGTCTCAGCTTAAAAGACCCAACGCCTCATGGGTGCGGTTATGCTAACTTATCTCACATAACGGTGACACATACGGAGTCACTACATGAGTGGGGAACGACTGAAAGGTTGTGGGTGATTGCCGGTGTCCGACGCCGATACTCCAGAACATAAGTCAGGCATCGCGACGCAAACTCTCGCGAGCATCGAACAACTGGCCTCTCCGGAGCCGGCACAACAAATTGTGCGCGGCGAAACCGCCGTCACCGCATTCGTAGGCCGCACGCTGCGCGGTCCAATCAATACGCCCGTGACCATCGAGAGCAGCGCAGAGTACCAAGCGCTTTTCGGCGGACAGTGGCAACCGAGTCTGTTGTCATACGCCGTAGAGCAATTTTTCGATCACGGCGGTCAGCACGCGGTGATCGTGCGAGTTGTCAACGGCGGCGCGCCCGCAACGATTTCGTTGGCCTGCGGAAACGAAATGCTGACACTTGAAGCACTGACGCCGGGAACGCGTGAATTTTTGCGTGCAGCCGTCGACTACGACAATGTGGGCGACGAATTAGGCGAGCGTAAATCCGAGTGTTTCAATTTGGTTTTGCAACGCCTGCGCGCGCCGGGCTCGGAACGTATTGAAGTGCAGGAAACCTATCGCCGTGTATCGACCAATCCCGGCACACATCGCTACATCGGTAATGTGTTGCGCGAATCGCAGCTCGTGAGATTGCGCGGCACTGCGCCGGCTGTGCGCCCCGATCAAACTTTTGCTGCCGGTTCGCGGCATATCGTCGGCTATGCCGATGCAAACAACGATGGTGACGATGGCGCAACGCTTTCCGATTACGATTTGATCGGCTCCGCCGCCGCAGGAACCGGTTTGTTTGCGCTGCGCGCTGTAGATAATCTCGGCTTTGTCTACATACCGCCACTGACGCGCGATGCCGACTTGGGCGCAAGCACTTTGGTAGTCGCGGAAAAACTGTGCCGCGAACGACGAGCGATGTTGATAGTCGATCCACCGGTTTCTTGGAGATCGGCGGAACAGGCGCTCATCGATTCGCGACAACTGGAATTTCGCAGCGCGTGCGCCCTGATGTATTTTCCGCGTATCGTGGCGTTCGATCGTCTGCGCGGTCGCGACGAAATTTTTCCGAATGGCGGTGCCGTGGCTGGAATGCTTGCGCGCGGCGACGCAACGCGACCGCTCTGGGAAATGGATGCGCCGGAACCGGAACCAATCTTGCGCGCCGGCGCGCGGCTCAACGTAACTGTCACCGAGTCGGAACGCTGGCGGCTCGCATCGCACGGCGTCAATGCGCTGCGCACCGCGCGCGGCAGTTCGCCGCTGCGCTTTCTGACACGGACGTTAGCGGGAGGAATGAACAGCGTGGCCGACTGGGGTTATCTCGGACCGCAGCGACTCGCTTCATTCATTGTTGGCAGTGTCGAACGCGGCACTCGTTGGGTAATTGCTTCGCAGTGTGATGCGGCAATCTGGACGCGTGTGACGCGTCAGATCAATCAGTTTCTGACCGACTTAACCGCGCGCGGCGCGTTTCCAGCGGCACCTGCGGAACGCGCTTTCCTCGCGATCTGCGACGAACGGGTCAATTCAGCTCACGATTCGCTCGATCAACGCGTCAATATTCTGGTGTCGTTTGCCGCCTCACGACGCGGTCGTTATCACAGCTTCATGATTACTCACGCGGCCGCCGGCAGCGCCATTCGCGCCATCGCCGTGAATCCGGCGGAGATGCCGCTCAGTATCGAACCGAAACTCGAATTCGATCGCGATGACACTACGCTGCATGCCTCCGAAGTCGCCAATCGCGTAGCGCATAGCGCCTAGTGTGACGATCAACGCGGTTATAGCGATGCCTACCTTCGACGCGATCGCGCTGACAGTGCAAGCCATCCTATTAGTCGCGATCGGCTTGCGACTGCGCGGTCGATTGCACGCCGGCGACGATTTCATTTTGGGAAGACGCCGCTTAAGCGCACCGCTCAGCGTTGCCGCATTAGCGATGAACAGCATTCCTTTTTGGTGGTTGCTAGTACTTGTCGGAGCGGCGTTTACCTTGGGCTTGGCCGCTGTCTGGATCGCGCTGGCGTTGCTTGGCGGCGTCTTTATCGGAGGTTGGTACGTCGCACCGCGACTGCGGGCGCTCACCAATGTGCAACAACGCGGCACGTTTTCCGAATTGATCGTCGGCGACGCCGGCGAAAACATGCGCGCCATCGTCATGCGCTCGACGCTGCTGATTGTGATTGCGACGCTGCTGTTTTCGTGCGCCGTACAACTACAACTCGCCGCGCATTTTCTTGAGGACACTTTTTCGATTGTCCCGATCACGGCAATCATCCTCATCGTCGGCGTGCTTTGTCTATCGACAATGTTGGCTGGGTTTTGGACCACCGTGATAACCGACGCCTGGCAAATCATCGTCTGGACGATCGTGTGCGTCGTCACGCTTATTGCAGTGGCTATCGCGGTAAGTCATTCGCCGATGGGCGCAACAACGATATTTCGCGGCGACTGGTTTGCAGGAAACACCGGCGTTTTAACGATTTCATTTACTCTGGGTATCGCATTCATTGGCGGCGATATCGCCGGACAGGCGCCGGTGTTGGCACGCTATATGGCGTGCGCCAGCGATGTCGAATTGGCGCGCGCGCGCCTGTATGCGCTGCTCTGGGGAGCGATTGCGTTGTTGCTCTCTTTGAGCGTCGGTTGGGGCCTGCGCGCATTGAGCGATGCACCGACAATCGGCATAACAGCGATCGTCACGTCGCTGTCCAGATCCCTTTCGCCGAACGTAATATCGATTTTGTCATTGCTGCTCCTCGGCGCTGCGACGATCGGAATCGGTAATGGTTTTCAGACCATGGCGTCGCACTTAGCGAACGATTTGCGACGCGGCGGAACGTCGTCGTCTTTGGTGTACTGTCGTCTCGCATTGGTGCTGATCGTTTCCTTGTCGGCCGCTCTCGCAATCTATTTGCCGTACTCATCGGCACAGAATAATTTTGATCGACTTCTTTTTTGTTGGCATGCCTTGGGTGCCGCATTCGGCCCATTGCTTATTGTGCGATTGAGCGGCAAGCGAGTGCGGCCGGGTTCGACACTGGGATCGATCTGGTCGGGATTCCTGTTAACTTTGGTTTTCTATCTCATGCCGGATTCGCCGGGCGAACTGCTCGAACGCGGTTTACCGTTCACAGCTGCGCTCGGCATCGCTCTAAGCGGCGGCGAGCGACGACGCAATCCCGATCGTGCCGATCGCGGCGATCGCACCGTCCACGATCGTCTACCGATTTAATATTGTGACCAATTCAAACAACGAACCGTACGCAAACATCCACGCGGCGATACGCCGCGTGCCGCACGGAAAGGTTTCCACTTATGGCGCCATCGCCGAACTCGCCGGTCTTCCGCGACGCGCACGATTAGTCGGTACTGTTTTACGAAACTCGCCGCCCTCGTTACGACTCCCGTGGCACCGCATCGTTACCGCGAGCGGTCGACTTGCCTTCCCAATTGGCAGCGACCCGTTCAAGAAACAGTGTGCGCGTTTGAAACGCGAGGGCGTTCGATTGATTAACAACAAGATCGACATGAAACGCTACGCCTGGCCGCCTCGCAACCTTGCACTGGATGAGCTTTTGTGGGGTCACGCTTAATCCCGCAGTCAGCGCCGCATTTAGCGCCACGCTTTGCCTATGGGTCATTCCTGATACCATGCGCGGATGATCGAGCCACTCATTATTTTTTCGCACGGCCAAGACGGCGAGCCGTGGGGTACAAAAATCGTTGCGATGGCTGCGATTGCTCGCGAATTAAAATATCGCGTCGAGTCCGTCGACTATCGCGGCATCGCCGATCCCGCACAACGCGTTGCGAAACTGCGGGCTTTCTGTAAACAACAACCAGTTGCGCCGGTTTTGGTGGGATCGAGTCTCGGCGGCCATGTCGCAACCGCCGTATCGCAAGCCGTCGGCGCGCGCGGTCTTTTCCTGCTCGCTCCAGCTTTCCATATGCCGGGCTACGAACAATTCACGCCTGAGCCTGCCGCTTGCCCGATTACAATTGTTCACGGCTGGCGCGACGACGTAGTGCCGATCGACAACAGCATTCGCTATGCGCGCGATCATAAAGCCACCTTGCATGCCATCGAATCGGATCATCGCATGACATCCGACATCAACGTAATTGTTCGCTACTTAAAGATGTTTCTCGAAAACTTGCAGCAATAAAGTCTTTGCCACAACGTAGGAGAGCCGCTATGCAGCGCATGCTATCGATGACCTTGATCGTGGTATTAACCTTTGGCGGACTCAGCGCCTGCGGAAAATCCGAACCGCCGCCTGAGAAAAAGTCGCTCAAAGTCGAAGACACAGTGTTCGGCGGCTTGGTCGCAACCAAAGAACGCGCCAAAGTGGAAACGGAAAAAGCGATGGAATTGAATAAACAAAAACTGGACGAAGCGATGAAGAAGAGCGAAGACGGTAGTACGCAATGAGACGCGCAATGAACTTACTCGTATCAGCAACCGCCTTGCTCGCAGCAATCTGAATTTCATGCTTCGTCAGTTGATCGCGGCGTGGGCGCGTCCGCGCATTCTGCCCGAGGATGCGCGCGAACGACTTGCGCACACGAATTTGTTGCTGTGCTACGTGATCGAGACGCGTGGCACGGCGGACAACGTCGTCGTGCAGAACGCCTGCGAAAAACTTAACGCTCCCGCGGCGAACAGAGCGCTCGGCGCCGCCGGCGTGAACGGATTTCCACTTCTCTATCTAGAGCGCCGCACCGGCTTTCTCGGCAATCGCATCGACCGACGCATTCCGCTGGCGCTTCGACAGTTGGTGCGGGCCGCGCATGCTAATCCCCAGCTCAATGTTGCTTTCGTCCCGGTCAGCTTATTTTGGGGTCGCGCGCCCGGCAAGGGCGACTCGTGGCTACGACTCGTGTTGTCGGAGACCTGGGATTTGGCGGGACGCTTTCGTCGCCTTATGTCGATCGTTGTGAATGGGCGCAACTTGCTCGTGCAGTTTGGCGAACCGGTGCCGTTACGCGCACTGCTGAACGACGATACCGATCCATCGCGTTCTGTGCGTCGTGTTGCGCGTCGATTGCGGAACGACCTACGCACGCAGCGCGCCGCCACCATCGGCCCCGATCTATCGCATCGTCGAACTATCGTTACGCAAGTGTTGCGTACTCGCGCAGTCCGCCGGGCGATGACCGGCGAAATGAAAGCGAAGCAGCTGACGCGCCGAGCCGTGCTGATGCAAGCAAAAGGTTACGCCGACGAAATTGCGGCGAACTATTCGCATATCGTCGTCAATTTTCTAGCGCGCGTGCTCAAGCGCGTGTGGAATCGTCTGTACGACGGCGTCGAACTACACGGGATGGACCGATTGCATGCGGTGGTCGAGGGCAACGAATTGGTTTTCGTGCCGTGCCATCGCAGTCACATGGATTATTTGCTGCTGTCCTACTCGCTTTATATGCAAGGCTACGTCGTGCCGCATATCGCTGCGGGACTCAATCTCAACATGCCGGTGATCGGCGCCATATTGCGTCGCGGCGGTGCGTTCTTTATGCGGCGCAGTTTCGCCGGCAATACGCTGTACACGATGGTGTTCATGAAGTATCTCGGACTCATGATGGCTCGCGGCCATTCCATCGAATATTTCATCGAAGGCGGGCGTAGTCGAACGGGTCGCTTGTTACAACCGAAAACCGGCATGCTATCGATGACCGTGCGCAGTTTCTTGCGCGATCCGCGCAAACCGATCGTGTTCGTCCCGGTGTACTTCGGTTACGAACGTTTGGTCGAAGGCAAGACCTATATTCACGAGCTATCCGGTAAGCCGAAAGAAAAAGAATCGGTGCTCGGCATTCTCAAAACCATTCCGGCTCTGCGGAGTCGCTACGGGAAGGTGCATGTGAGCATCGGCGAATCGATTCGACTCGATGAGGTACTGACAACTCACGGCGGCGAGTGGCGTTCGCCTTCGTACGATACTGACGATCGCCCGCCCTGGCTCAATCGTGCCGTTGACGATCTCGCCGCACGCATCATGACGCGCATCAACTCCGCCGCCTGCGTGACGCCGGTGAACCTATTGGCGCTCGCATTGCTCGCGACTCCCAAACAGGCAATGATCGAGTCGGATCTCGCGCGACAGTTGGAGCTCTATACGTCGTTGATGCGTCAGACGCCGTATTCGAATGAAGTGGTCGTTACCACCACCGATGGCGCGTCGATGATTAAGCACGGCGAGAACATGGGTCTCTTGCGGCGCGAAGCGCATGCGATGGGCGATGTCCTTAGCATGCACGAAGAAAATTCCGTGCTGCTCACTTACTTTCGCAACAATGTGCTGCACATGATCGTGTTGCCGTCCGTCATCGCGTGCTGTTTTCTCAACAATCGCGCATTGCGCACCGAAGACATTCAACGCTTGGCGTGGCGCATCTATCCTTACGTGCGCGACGAATTATTCTTGCGCTGGAGCGAAGATGAACTGGAAGACGTCGTGCGTGTAACTTTGTCGCAATTGGCCAATCACGGACTACTCGAAAGCGTCGACAACGGCGCGGAATGGCGTCGACCGACAACCGGTAGCGTCGCGGCGGTACAACTCTCTTTGCTCGGTCAAATCACCGTTCCGACCATCGAACGCTACTACCTGACTATTGCGTTGTTGCTTAAAGCGGGTAGCGGTCGCATCAGCCAGGATGTGCTCGAAAATCAATGCCAACTCACCGCGCAACGCATGTCGTTGCTCTACGAACTCAATTCGCCGGAGTTCTTCGATAAGGCGCTGTTCAAAAACTTCATCGATCTGTTGCGCACACGCAATGTGCTCGGCGTCAACGTCGAAGGACGGCTAACGTACACGGAACTACTTCTTGGCGTTTCGTCCGACGCGCAACTCGTGCTGCAAGAACAGATCCGTAACAGCGTTCTACAAGTCACCCATCTTTAGCGCCGTTTCCGATTCGTTACCGACTCGTAATCGGCGCCCACTTCGGCTGCTTGGCAATACGCTCGCACCAGGCGCGGATGTTCGAATACTTCGCAAGATCGAAGCCGCCTTCCGGTGCGACATGCGTGTACGCATACAGCGCAATGTCGGCCAGCGAAAAGCGTTCGCCGATTAAAAAATGTTTCCCTCCGAGCCCCTTCTCCAGCACATCAAGCGCAGCGTAGCCAAGCCTGCGCTTCTCGTTCAACTTCTCGCCAAGCTCTGTTTCGGTTTTCTTTAGCATGGCAATCCAAAAGCGGCTGGTGCCGATATTGGGTTCAAGGTTGTATTGCTCGAAGCACATCCATTGCCGCATCAGGGCGCGGTCGAAACGACCGTTGGGAATGAGATCGGATTCTTCGGCAAGATATTCGACGATCGCGTGACTCTCGGCCAGAAAGCCTTTGCCGGGAATTTCCAGCAGAGGAATGCGCCCGTTTGGATTCATTGCCAGAAATTCAGGAGTACGCGTTTGACCTTGCTTGATGTCCTTTTCGACAAGTTCGTAATGCTGACCAATATGCTTCAGCACCAAACGCACTTTGTAGCCGTTGCCCGACGGAAGATAGTCGTAGAGACGATACATGGAATCTCCTCAAGCTCTAACTTTTTAGCCTCAGGTCTTTAGCGTTGTCGCCCCGCTGTATACAGCCAGTGCGCCCGAACGGACGACCTCCAGCACGTCGCCGTAATTGCTCACTGCGGCGATGAAGCGCGAAACTTGCGCTTCGCTATCGGTTAACTCGATGGTGAAGCTCGCGGGATCTTCCACCAGTACACGAGCCTGCGCGGCGTCAACCGTTTTACGAAGCGCTGCGATTTGGTTTGCCGGGACATTGAGTTTGAGCAACAACAACTCGCGTTCGATATGCGCATCGGCGGTCATATCGTCGACGTTGACCACATCGACCAGCTTGAGCGATTGATTGACGATTTGCTGCACTACCTGTTCATTGCCCGTGGTTACCAGCGTGATACGCGATACGGTCGGATCGTCGGTGGCGGCAACGTTAAGCGACTCGATGTTGTAGCCGCGCGTGGCAAATAATCCCGCGACGCGCGTTAGGGCGCCCACCTCGTTTTGCAAAAGAATGGAAATAATATGGCGTTGCGGCGGGGCGGTCATCGGCGGTTCCTCGAAATCGGTCGCTGGAAGTGAGTTGCAGAAGGTTATGTGGCAGTAAGCATACGGGGCCACAGGCGATCCGCATAGACTTGTACGCACCCGTACTGCTACCCTACTTTTCCGCGCATTCCCACGGCCTTTATCGTCAAATTGAATAATTTAAGTTGGGCTTAATTTGCCCCCAGTAAAAGTGAAGAATGAAGTGAAAGAGAGCTACGCGACCGTCGATGCCATCGTTCATCCACTCGCCGGACAAGTCATGTCAGGGGCGGAAATCGTCGTGCAAGTACTGGCCGACGAAGGCGTGGATACCATTTTCGGTTACAGCGGCGGCGCGATTTTGCCCACTTACGACGCCATCTTCGTGCACAACCACGACGTCAAGCGAGCAAAGCAACGTATGCCGCTCATTGTTCCGGCCAACGAACAAGGCGCGGGTTTTATGGCGGCGGGCTACGCACGCGCGAGCGGCAAAGTGGGCGTGTGCATGGTGACGTCCGGTCCCGGCGCGACGAATACCGTCACGCCCGTGCGCGATTGCATGGCCGATTCGATTCCCATTGTGGTGATCTGCGGTCAGGTACCCACCGCCGCGATCGGCACCGACGCATTTCAAGAAGCCCCGGTTGCCAGCATCATGGGTTCGGTTGCTAAACATGTGTTCCTCGTCACCGATGCGGCGAAACTCGAAGCGACGGTTCGCTCGGCGTTTGAGATTGCGCGCACCGGTCGTCCGGGACCAGTGGTAATCGACATTCCCAAAGATGTGCAGAACTGGCGCGGCGCGTATCGCGGCAGCGGTCGATTGCCCGTGCCGGGCTATCGACAACGCATGAATCGTCTGGGCCGCGCCGCACTCTCCGACACCGACTGTGCGGAGTTTTGGAAATTATTGTCGATTGCCAAACGTCCACTCATCTACGCCGGCGGCGGCGTCGTTAATGCCGGTGCGTCGCGCGAACTGCGCGAGTTTGCGAATGAGTTCAAGATTCCCTGTGTCACCACGCTCATGGGCTTGGGTGCATTCGATACCACACAGAAACTATCGATGGGCATGCTCGGCATGCATGGCATGGCATTTGCGAACTACGCGGTTGACGATTGCGATTTTCTAATCGCCCTCGGCGCGCGCTTCGACGATCGCGTTGCCGGCAATCCACCCAAATTCGCGCGCAATGCGCGGGTGATCGCGCAAATTGACATCGACGCGTCTGAAATCAACAAAGTCAAAGCGGTGCAGTGGAGCCATGTCGGCCTGATGCCCGAAGCGCTGCGCGCACTCACAGCGTATGGTCGTCGCGCCCGTGTAGCGCTTGACGTGAACGATTGGCTCAAACACTGCGATGAGCTAAAAACCAAGTACGCCATGAACTTCGATCGCAAGAGCGAACTTGTTCAACCGTACCGCGTCATCGAAGCAATCAATCGCATCACAAAGGGCGATGCGATCATCTCAACCGGCGTCGGTCAGCATCAAATGTGGGCGGCGCAGTATTTCGATTTCAAACAGCCGCGTCTGTGGCTCACGTCGGGCAGCATGGGCACGATGGGCTTCGGCTTGCCCGCGGCCATTGGCGCTCAGTTTGCGCAACCCAAACAGTTGGTCATCGACATCGACGGCGACGCCAGCATTCGCATGAACATAGGCGAACTTGAAACCGTCACCACATATGGATTGCCGATAAAAATTGTGGTGCTCAACAACTTCGGCGACGGCATGGTGCGTCAGTGGCAAAAATTGTTTTTCAAAGGCCGCATGTCGGCGAGCGATAAATCGCTACACAAAAAAGATTTCATCAAAGCCGCGCAAGCCGATTGCTTTCCGTATGCGGTACGCCTGGAACGCAACGAAGATGTCGAACGCGTCGTTCGCGAGTTCGTCGAATTCAAAGGCCCCGCGTTTTTGGAAGTCATCATCGACCCCGACGCAGGCGTCTATCCGATGGTCGGCCCGGGACAAGCCTACGACGACATGATCACCGGCGATCACATCCCATCGCGAGAGAAAGTCGAAGTCAAACCGGTGGGCGCGTCGGAGATGTTTTAGGAGCGAAGCGACGAGAACATGGCCAACTGGTCGCTGCTCAACGGGTAAGTCGACCAACGGGTAAGTCGACCAGAGTTCGGAATGCATTTTTTTGGCCCGTTTGCCAGTAGCCAGTAGCCAGTTGACTAATTCTGCTTTGTCACATTGCGATCAAGCGATGCAGGGCAAGGCGTAACCGGTTGGAAAAACGCAGCGTACACGGCCGTACGTGAGTATTTTCCAACCG
>JAYTQU010000176.1:0-15072 GCA_043746555.1 Pseudomonadota bacterium
TGTTGCGCTGGTTGTGTTCGCAGGCGAAACGCACACGGTAACGCCGCTGACGACCGATGTAGCCACCGTGCGTTCGTTGTTGGCGCCGCTATCGCCGGGAATCATGCCGGAATCCGGCGACAATCTTGCTCCGGCGCTGGATGAAGCGGGGCGTTTGTTGCGCGCCAGTGGCGTTGCGCACGGACAAGTGATTGTGCTCTCCGATGGTTTCGCCGATCCAGCGCAAGCGTTGTCCGCGGCGCAACGCTTGCGCCAACAGGGCGCGACTGTTCAGGTGATCGGAATCGGAACGCAGACAGGCGCTCCGCTACCGGACGGCAAAGGTGCATTCGTTCGCGATGCAAGCGGTCATAGTGTGTTGACGCGACTTGATGCGGATCCGCTCCAGCGGATCGCGGTAGCCGGCGGCGGTCGCTATGTGTCGCTTACCGACGTTGCGGGATTGATAGCGACGTTGCAGGCGGAGTCATCGCGGCCATTCAATCAACGCGAGAAGGATCAGAGCGCACATATCGCCACGTGGTTGAACGATGGCTTTTGGTTGTTGCCGCCGCTACTGTTGTTCGCCGCGTTGTTTGCGCGTCGAGGCTGGTTATGAAGCGCGTGTTGGTCGCTATATTGATGTGCCTCGCAAGTGCGATAGTATTTGCCGATGGTTGGCGCGATCTTTGGTTACGACGCGATCAGCAAGCGCAAGCTTTGTTGCAGTCCGGAAAACCCGCCGAGGCCGCTGCATTATTCGACGATCCACGGCATCGCGCTTACGCGGAACTCAAAGCGCAGAAATTTGTCGACGCCGCAAAGCGGCTCGCACCGCTCAAAGATGCGCAGTCGCAATACAATCGCGGCAATGCATTAGCGCATGCCGGCGATCTAAAGAATGCGCTTGCCGCGTACGATGCCGCACTCGCGCAAGCACCCAACGATCGCGACGCGCGACACAACCGCGATCTAGTGGCGAAACAACTGGAAAAACAAGAAAACAAAGCGCAGCAACGGAATCAATCCGGCCAGTCCGGCAAAAACCAAAACGGCGGTCAGCAGGAACAGAATCGGCAGGCTCAGAATCAACAACAAAAGCAGAGTCAGCAAGCGAACGGCAATCAGGGTAACAATAGTCAGAAGAACGGAAGCGAGAACAAGAAGGACCAGGGCAAGAACGACCAAGACAAGAACGACCAAGACAAGAACAATCAGGTCAACTCGCGTGACGCTGCCGCCAATTGGGCGTCCGCGGATAAACGAGGTCAAGCTCAACAATCGAAGAACGCCATGCAAAATGCGACACGCGATTCCGCGGCCGAGAAAGCGCAAGCCCAGGCCGATGCGGCGGCTGCGCTAAAACAAGAACCACAGCGCGTATCGTCGGAGCATGCCAGAGCTTCGAGAGAAGCAGCGAAACCGCGGTCGGAGCAGGCGCTCGCGATGGATCAATGGTTGCGGCGCATACCCGACGATCCAGGTGGGTTATTGCGACGTAAATTTATGATCGAACACATGCTCAAGCAACAGGAGGCGCAGCCATGAAGCGCGCCAAGAACCTTGTAAGTGACGTTGCGCTACTGTCGATGATGTTGTTGATCGCTGTCGTGGCGAACGCCACGGTGACCGCGTCGCTCGACAACAATCAAGTGGCAACCGGCGACACGGTGCAATTGACGCTCGAGCACGATGGCCAAACGAATAGCCAACCCGATCTCGCGCCGCTGAAACAAGACTTCGACGTGTTGTCGAGCAGCCGACAAAGCAGCATGCAGATCATCAACGGACAGTCCTCGTCGCAAACTCTGGTGGTGCTTACGCTGGCGGCGAAGCGCAATGGGCGGTTGACCATTCCCGCTATTACCTGGGATAGCGATCAAAGCTCGCCGATCACGCTGACGGTAGCGAATGCCGGGACTAGTCGCAATTCAAGCGGCGACGAATCTCAGCCCGCGAATGGTAAGGTGTTTATCGAAACGCAAATCGATCGGCACCAACCCTATGTGCAAGCGGCGGTGGCGGTCACTGTGAAGCTCTATGTTGCGGAACGGATTTATCAGGCGAGTTTGAACTTGGCGCCCAGCGGCGATGCGTTGGTGCAACAAGTGGGTTCCGATCAACGTAGTAACAGCGTTCGCGACGGCCAACGCTACGATGTTATCGCTCGGCATTACCTGGTGTTTCCACAACACAGCGGCAACGTGACGCTACCCGGCGCGGAACTGAATGCACAGATCGCGACAAGACAGCGCCTTGCCGATTCACTCACGGCCGATCCGTTCGGCGATTTCTTCGGTCAGTCCGCGTTCGGCAATTTGGTCAACAGCACCAAACCGATTCGCTTGCACGGCGATGACATTGAACTCAAAGTTCGTGCGCGTCCGGTCGGCGCCACGGCAAACTATTGGTTGCCGGCGCAAAGCGTCACGTTGACAGGCCAGTGGCATCCCGACACCACCCAAGCGCATGTTGGCGATCCCATTACTCTCGACTTGGACTTGCAAGCGACCGGGATCACGGCGGAACAATTGCCGGATCTTTCAGCGTTGCTGACGGTTCCCGATGATTTAAAGTTGTATCCGGATCAAGCCAAGTTTAAGAATGCCGCGCAAGGCGACACCGTTGTGGCGACGCGCACTCAGAGCATTGCGTTGATCGCGGATCAAGCGGGACAATTTACGGTGCCGGCGATACATGTTCAGTGGTGGGATACCAAAGCGGATATGGCTCGCGAGGTTGAACTACCTGCCCGCACGGTGTCGATTCTTCCCGCCGTCGGCCGCGCAAGCGCCCGTGCCATCCAGCCTTCGATAGCTTCGTCGCAAACACAAACAAATTCATCGCGGGCGACTGTGTCGCCGCGGCAAGCGGCGTCGAATCAAACGAGCATTTCTTTTCGTGGCGGCAACAACAAGTTGTGGTTCTGGGCGAGTGTCGGTCTCGGCGTCGCATGGGTTGCAACGTTATGTGCGTGGTACATGGTTCATCGACGCAATCGACGCAAGGAGCGATCGATAGCGACTCAGCAAACAACTTCAGCGCCAATCCGAACGAACACCGCTGCCGAACGCAACGCCTTTCGCGCCGCCTGTCGCGACAACGATGCCGTCGCCGCTCGCCGTCATCTACTGGCATGGGCGAGCAATGTCTGGCCCGACGATCCGCCGGTGGGAATGCAAGGGCTTGCGGCGAGATTGGAAAATGCAGCGCTGACGAATTTACTGCGCGACCTCGATCGCGCCGTTTATGGCGGCGGCAAATGGCGAGGAACGGAGTTATCAAACGCGCTGAACGAGTTATCGGCGGCAAAGGAAAAGCGAAAGGACAAAGACGGAGAGCTGGCGGCTCTGTATCCGTAGTTCCGGACCGTCGTAGTCTTTATTCCGAGAGACGATTGCTCGCGCTGGCGCTTCGAAAAAACCTACCGATCGCTGCTACGCGCGAACAGCACATGTATCCAATTCGGTTGCGGACGTTTCACCAACCGTTGCGCTTGATTTAGACAAGTCGCAATTCGCGTAAGCGCCTTCTGCGGCAGCGATCGGCTTGGCGGCACTTTGAGTTTTACGCCGCAATGTATGCAAGGCTCGTCTTGATCGTACGTGCCGTAGGGATTGCCGGCCAAATCGAGCAACAGCACCGATAAAGCGTTGGTGCAGTCGCGATGTCGACCCACAAACGAAAGCTCTTCAATTGTCATTTGATCGAATAGACGCGTCAGTCGCCGTCGGTTGAACGTGCTGATATGCGCCCACGGTGGATTTTTGCCGCCGCACGTGTAACAAGTGGTGCGCGCAATGCGAATGTCTTGCTTGTAAGGTACGCCGATCAAGACGTGCCGCTTTGCCACCCGCTGTAGTTCGCGACACGCGGTCTTCAATTGCCGATCCGACAAGTGTTCGAGCACTTCGGCGCACAGTACGGTATCGAACGAACGATCAGGGAAATCGAGCTGAGTGATATCGCCTTGAACGGTTAGCACGTTTTGATGAATGATATTGGGCTTTTCTAGGTCCAATGCCGTCACTGTCATCGTGTCGTCTTCGGCCAACTGCAGAGAGATGTAGCCGTCGCGTGCCCCGGCGTCGAGAACCGACTGGGTCTTGTCGGGAAGTAGCGCGAGCAGATTGCCGATGCGCTCTTGTTCCTCGGGCCGTCGACGGTACTCAACCAAATCCATTCAGAAGACCTCGCCAGAAAAATCGGGGTCGCGATTGTAGGCGAAGTTTGTCATAGCGTGGCGAATAAGTGCGACTGATTTCGGTTTTGTTAGTGACTGCGTTGCGCGCGTGTTAGCTTTCGCCGACAACTGACCACTATGTCAATTGCTCAAAGTGTGACGCCGAGCAACAGTCGGCGTCAAAGCAGGCATAATCGTCAAACTATCGCCATGCAAGCAGCGCAAGGTGACAGCGATGAGTGAGCGGCGATTTGGGTTGGAGCGGCAGCGCATGCAAGCGTCTTCTGAAATCTTCGATCTGCGCGGTAAGGTCGCGGTCGTTACCGGCGCGTCGACCGGATTGGGTAAGCGATTCGCGCGAGTGCTGGCGCAGCACGGAGCAAGCGTCGCTCTGGCGGCGCGACGAGTCGATGCGTTGGAAGCGCTTGCCAAAGAAATATTCGATGCCGGCGGGACGGCCGCCGCAGTACCTCTCGATGTGTGCGATGAGCAATCGATCCAAACCGCGATCGCGGTTGTCGAGAAGTCGCTTGGCGCCATCGATATATTGGTGAACAATTCCGGAGTCGCCATCGATAAACCGGCGCTCGAACAAACGGCGCAAGATTGGGACACTGTGATGAATGTCAATTTACGAGGTGTATTCCTCATGGCTAGCGCTGTTGCCATCGCGATGCGCGATCATAAGGATCAGACGCGACGCGGCGGCAGCATCATCAACATTGCGTCGATTTTGGGATTGCGACAGGCGAGCCATGTTCTTCCGTACGCCGTCTCGAAGGCGGGCGTGATTCAGTTGACCAAGTCATTGGCGCTCGAAGTCGCTCGCCATGACATTCGCGTCAACGCAATAGCGCCCGGGTATATCGAGACCGATATCAATCGCGAATTCTTTTCGACCGATACCGGCAAAGCGATGATCAAGCGCATACCACAACGACATTTAGGGAAAGACAGCGACTTGGACGGCGCGTTACTATTGCTGGCATCGAGCGCGTCGAATTTCATGACCGGCAGCGTCGTAACCGTCGACGGCGGCCATTTAGTGAGTTCCCTATAATGTCAAAAACGGTAATGACAAAAATTACAACAACGAAAGAGCTGACTTTACTGCAGCAATTCGGATTCGAGTTGCACGATGTGGCGCGGCTATTGCGTAAGACCATGAACGAGCGCGCCAGCGAAATGAAGTTAACGCAGGCGCAGTGGCGCACGTTGACGCATTTGTCGCGCATGCAAGGATGTCGGCAAGCGGATCTGGCCGAAACGCTGGAAGTACGGCCGATTACCTTGGCGAGGCTGATCGACCGATTGGAGAATGCCGGATTGGTGGAGCGGCGTCGTCATCCCACCGATCGTCGCGCAGTGCAGCTTTATTTGAAACCGGCGGCGACGGCGATCATGGATCGCTTGATGGGATTGGCTACAGTCATTAGCGATCAGGCGATGGCAGGGCTGTCGCAGACTCATCGACAACAGCTACTCGATAGTCTCAAGACGATGCGGTTGAATTTAATCGAGAAACGAGCGAACTGATATCGATCGGTGCGTGCGATGCGTCGATTGAAACTGTATGCGACAACTCCTCGTCGCTTAGTGGCTCCCAATATTCTTGCTGTTTCGCGAGCACTTGCAGCGTTGCTTCGGAAGCATCTTGTGCTTGCGTGCGACGGGTTTCGATGCGTTGTTGCAAGATATCGGGCGACGCCATGCATTCAAAAATGCATACGCAAGATCTTCGCGTCCGCGCGACTGCAGATCCAGTACTAAAAACGCCACATCGTGAATTACGTCGATGTTGCGCAACGTCGCGTCCGAATTGACGTAAGTCGTCTTCAGTCACCCGATTACTTCTACCTTGTCAGGTTGGGATCAAGCGATGCGCGGCAACGCCGCACCGCGCGCTTCAGCGCAACCTGACAAAGTAGAATTACTTGCGAGCAGTTGCTCAAGCTCGTTGTCGCGGCTGAAGCGTCGTAACTTTATGGCGTATTCAATCGCTTTGCCGCTGCCGTTGAGTGTCGGCGCATCATTGCTGCCGGTTATGGCGATCATGTCGAGATAGAGTCCAGGAGTAAAACGGCGGTTCAATCGCAGTTCTTCTTCGCAGAAATGTTTTCGTTGCGCCAGCGTTGAGAAATCGACGAACGGCAACTTGATCGGTTTCTTTATTTTGTAGGGGTAGTCTCCCGCGAGCAGGACCCAAGAGATGTGAGTTTCGCAAAGCTGAACGTCGCTCGCCGCGCGCGGGTAGCGCGCGTAATCGCGCGATGCTTGGCGCTACGTAGTTGACGAATGCGGCGGCGGATGTTTGTAGCGCGGTCGCTCCTTACACAATCGGCCACAATCGTTCGTCGTCTTGCCACGCTTGCGGTGCAATGCCGCCTTGTTTACGGCGCCTCATAGAGTCGAGTTTCAACCAAAGCCCAACGAGGCTGGAGGCGAGTATGAGCAAGCGCAACATGTCGAAAGTTTTGGCGATCGCCGTTGCATTGGCATTGGCGAGCACGACTCTTTATGCGGGACCTACCTCGGAAAAGGGCGGCGAACAGAATGGACCAACTAAAACCGCAACGAAGGAAGCGAAGATCGGAATGGCCACGGGCGCGGCAACCGGTGCGCTCATTGGCGGGCCAATCGGCGCGGCGGTGGGTTTTATCGTCGGCGCAGTGACCGGTAGTGAGGTTAGTGAGGTCAAGAACGCTAAACAAACGGCGGAATCATTGCGGCAACAATTGAGCGATGCGCAGAGCGAGCTTGCGCAGATGGCTAAAGCCCAGCAGACGGACAAGGACTCCATCGTCGGTCAGCTCGCGCAACGATTGCGCGCCGACGTCATGTTTCGCACCGCCAGCGCGGAACTAGATGAAGCGAGCACTCAAAAATTGTCGGACCTCGGCAAGGTGCTGGGCGCTTATCCGGATTTGACGATCGAGATTGACGGCTATGCCGATCCGCGCGGTAAGTCGGCCAGTAACGATGAACTATCGCAGCAACGTGCGTCGGCGGTTCGTGCAGCGTTGATTGTCGGTGGCGCATCGCCCGACAACATTCGTGTCGCTGCACATGGCGAACACTTAAGCACCGCTGCCAAGGGCGATCTCGAAGCGTATGCGTGGGAGCGTCGCGTGAGCATGTCGGTGTCGTCGACCAAGTCGAGTACCGGCAGTCAAGTCGCTCAGGTCAAGTAATCGTGCAGCAACTGATCGAGAAGCAATAGCGGCGGTGCGCCCACTCGCGCCGCCGTTTCTATGAACGAGGAGATGACGTATGTGTTTAGCGGATGTGTATAAAGAAAGCGAGCCACTGCCCGCACTGATTACGTTTCCGGTTTTATCGGGGATACAAGATGTAATGGGTTTTCGTCTCGATCAAAGCAACAGTGTTGAATCGCGCGTGCGCAATCATCGTCGCGATCTACGCTCCGATGGTCCCGCATTGGTTTGCAGCGCCGGTTTGTGGGAAGCGCCGGTGAGTCAGTGGACATTGCGCACTTTCGAACGCGAATACTGTCGGCTGGTTGAAGGCTGCGTTCGGATCTCGGATCGACGTGGGCGTCAATGGGAGTTCGCGGCAGGCAGTGCGTTTTTGTTGTTGCGCGGATTCGAAGGAACGATTGAAGCGATCGAACCCACGAGGATCGTGTACATGGTGTTCACGTTGCCCGAAGGTTGCGCGTTGGACTGGTGCATGGTGAGCGAAGGTCGCACGGCTTTAGGGCAAGAACGGTCGGCAAACTAAAAATCTCCGCGTAGTCGCTGGTCTTTCGGATCGATACATCGACGTTTCGAACACTTGAAGTTGCGCTCATCGGCGTATTCGGCCCCGACCAAGTCCGAGCAGAAAGGTAATTTAAGTTCGCGACCAATGAGTCAGGCCAAGAACAGCCTGTCTGGCATGGATGCTGCACTTAAGACGGATGTAAAAGTTTTGTTGTAGTTGTGCGTCAGTGTAGCGCTCCACGCCACAACTAGGAGAGAATCACTAGCAACAGCGCCGAAAAGCGCGTGTCTTTTTAACCACAAGAGAGGGTATATGAAAATCAATGTGAAGCTTTTGTCGGCGCTTAGTCTGATGACGGCAGCCGGCGCGGCGATGGCCGCCGATGCGCCATCGCTCAGTAAGGTGTTAGAAGCATCGGGAATTACCGCGACGGGATATGTCGAAGCCGGTTATGAATACGTCTCGACGATTCCTTCGTATCGAGTCTTCGATACCGAACATAGCGCGTTCTCGTTGCATCAAGCGGCGTTCAGTTTGGCGTACCAACCGAAAGACGGATTCGGCGCGCTCGTAAATATTACGACCGGTAATGACGCGGAGGTCATTCACTCGACGGGTTCTTTCGATTCCGGTTCCTTCGATGTGACGCAAGCCTTTGTGCAATACGCGGGCGGACCCGTGACAATCATTGCGGGCAAATACGTAACGCTAGCGGGCGCGGAAGTGATTAATTCGACTGGCGACACTAACTTATCGCGGTCTGTCTTATTCGGCTATGCCATACCTTTTACCCACACCGGAGTGCGAGCGACTTTTGCGGCAAGCGATGAGATCAGTTTCATCGTCGGCGTGAACAACGGTTGGGATCAGGTGCGCGATCTCAACACACAGAAGACTGCTGAATTAGGCGTGGCTTACACCACCAAACCGTTCGTACTGGCAGCTCAAGCCTATTTAGGCAGCGAGCCGACCGCGGTCGGCGGTGGGCAGCGCCAGTTGTTGGATATCGTCGCCACTTTCAATGCGACAGACAGTTTGTCGTTTGTTTTGAATCTTGACTACGGTAAACAGCAGGACACCGCGGCGAACACGGATGCAAAATGGGCCGGCCTCGCAGGCTATGTAAATTACGCAATCAACGACACCTGGCGTCTTTCCTTTCGAGCGGAAAATTTCGACGACAAAGACGGCTACAGACTGAATGGACCGCAACAGAAAGTTAAAGAAGGGACCTTCACTTTGGCGGCAATGCCCAGTAAAAGCGCTGAAGTACGTTTTGAGGTTCGCTACGACAAGTCAGATAAGCAGAGCTTCACTGAAACGAATGGCATGCCGACAGACAAGCAGTATTCACTTGGAGTGGAAGCGCTCTACAAGTTCTAACCGAACTTGCTCAGTTCACTGATAGTAGACGGGGGCAACTTTGCGGTTGTCCCCGTTTTTTATGCGGCGGCTTTGATCGCATCTGCCAACGTGTTCCCGATTTGTTCGATTTGCTGCTTTTCAACAATCAGCGGCGGCGCTAACGGCACAATGTCGCCAGTGGCGCGTAATAGCACGCCGCGTTCGAAGCATTTCAAAAACACATCGAACCCACGCGCGCCGGTTTTACCCGGGATCGGTGCGAGTTCCACGCACGCAGTCAATCCGATATTGCGAACGTCGATGACGTTCGGCAATCCCTTGAGTGAATGAATGGCGTCTTCAAGATACTTGCCGAGTTCTTGCGCACGGGTGAGCAATCCTTCGCGACGATAAATTTCTTGCGTCGCCAGTCCCGCCGCACATGCAACCGGATGACCGGAATAGGTGTAACCATGAAATAGATCGACACCGTCGGGTTGTTGCATGAAGGTATCGTAAATTCCCTTGCGCACAAACACCGCACCCATCGGTACCGCGCCATTGGTGAGTCCTTTGGCGCAAGTAAGAATGTCCGGCATCACATCGAAGTACTGCGCGGCGAACGGATAGCCCAAGCGACCGAAACCGGTGATGACTTCGTCCATGATCATCAGGATGCCGTGCTTGGTGCAAATTTCGCGAAGACGTTTGAGATAACCCTTCGGCGGCGGAATCACGCCGGCTGAACCGACAACCGGCTCGACAATCACTGCGGCGATGGTTGATGCGTCATGTAGTTGCACTAGGCGTTCGAGATCGTCCGCCAGCTCAATACCATTGGCAGGTTCGCCGCGAGAAAATGCATTGCGCGAAATATCCAATGTATGACGCAGATGATCCACGCCCGGCAACATCGTCCCGAAATACTTTCGATTGTTCACCATGCCGCCGACGGAAATGCCGCCGAAGCCCACGCCGTGATAGCCTTTTTCACGACCGATCAATCGTTGTCGCGACGCATCGCCGCGCAGGCGGTGATACGCGATCGCGATTTTTAGCGCGGTGTCGACGGCTTCCGAACCTGAGTTGGTAAAGAACACATGATCCAAATCACCGGGCGTGAGTTTGGTTATCACGTTGGCCAACTCGAAAGCACTCGGGTGCCCCATCTGAAACGGCGGCGCGTATTCCATCGTCAACAGTTGCTTATGAACGGCATCGGCAATTTCCTTGCGCCCGTGCCCGGCATTCACACACCACATGCCGGCGAAGCCATCGAGAATTTTGCGACCATCGGTGGTCCAGTAATACATGCCTTCGGCGCGTTCAAGAAGACGCGGATTGTCCTTAAACTGCCGATTAGATGTGAATGGCATCCAGAAGGATTCGAGGTCGGAACGGGAAAGCTTCGTGGTCATGGTGCGACACCCTACGAGATTTGTAACTGGATTGTAGACCCAACAGGCGCGGCGCTGCGAATGTTGCGTAAACCCTCACTCAAATGTGTGGCAACGCGGTATTCTGCCGCTTTCACGTTTGTCAGTTTGGTATGAAGATCACGGTTGCATCTACTCAATTTTCTTGCGCTAGCGATCGCACCAAGAATCTCGCAAGCGCGGAGCGCGTCGTGCGCGCCGCACACAAGCAAGGCGCGCAAGTCATCGTGCTGCAGGAGCTGTTCGAATCGCCGTACTTTTGCATCGACATGGATTCGAAGCACTTCGCGTTCGCCTTACCCATTGAGGAAAATCCGGCGGTGAAGTTGTGCCGGCGATTGGCGAAAGAATTGGCCGTGGTGTTGCCCGTGAGCGTATTCGAACGCGCGGGCAATGTTTTTTACAACACCGTCGTGATGGTTGATGCCGACGGCGAATTGTTGGGCGTCTATCGCAAAGCTCACATTCCGGATAGCCCTGGCTATTACGAGAAGTTCTATTTTTCTCCGGGAGACACCGGCTTTAAGGTTTGGAACACTCATTACGGAAAGATTGGCGTAGGCATTTGTTGGGATCAATGGTTTCCGGAATGCGCGCGCGCGATGGCATTGCAAGGTGCGGACGTTCTTTTGTATCCGACGGCAATCGGCAGCGAACCGCAAGACGCCGGCATTGACTCGCAGGATCACTGGCAACGCACAATGCAAGGACACGCGGCCGCCAACGTCATACCGGTTGTCGCATCTAATCGCATCGGCGTGGAAAAAGGAGGCCAATGGACGACAACATTCTACGGTTCATCCTTCATCGCCGATCACGTGGGCGCAATCGTACAGCAGGCCGATCGGACAACGGAATCTATCCTAACGGCAACGTTCGATCTCGATGCGATTCGGGAATACCGCCGCGCTTGGGGTGTGTTTCGCGATCGCCGCCCCGATCTTTATCGCTCCATCGTCACACTTGATGGCAGCAGCGAGTCCTAAACAAACAATGAATTGTTTTGCCACCTGCCCTCTGGGCGTCGCCGACTTATTGGCCGTCGAACTCAAGGAGTTTGGCGCGACGCGCGCGCGCGAAATGAAATCCGGTGTGGAGTTCGAAGGCGATTTGGAAGTTGCCTATCGTGCATGCCTTTGGTCGCGCACCGCGAATCGAATCCTAATGCCTATTGCGACTGTCGACGCGCGTACGGCGGACGATCTCTATAAAGGCGTGCAGACTATCGATTGGTCTACGCATATTGAGTCTATTGGGACGTTCGCAGTCGACTTTTCCGGCGCGTCAACCGGCATCACGCACACACAGTTCGGCGCGCTGAAAACCAAGGATGCCATCGTCGATCAAATTCGCGACAAGTACGGTGAGCGGCCGTCGATCGATGTCGAACGACCGAATGTCCGCGTGAATGTTCACATCAATCGCGACCAAGCGACGATCGGTCTCGATCTTTCGGGCGAGAGCTTGCACCGCCGTGGATATCGGTCGCGTGGCGTCGCGGCGCCTTTGAAGGAAAATCTTGCGGCGGCTATCTTGTTACGCTCAGGGTGGAAAGAGATTGTTGCCAATGGCGGGCGACTCATCGATCCCATGTGCGGATCGGGAACCTTCGTGATTGAAGCAGCGTTGATCGCGGGCGACATCGCTCCCGGATTGACGCGCGAATACTTTGGCTTCTTGCGTTGGAAGCAACACGACAGCGCGCTATGGCAGCGATTGCGACAAGAAGCCGATCAACGTCGCGCCAAAGGAAAATTACCGAGTGGCGTATTTCGCGGCTATGACCGCGATGCGACCGCAATTCGCGCGGCGATAGAGAATGCAAGGGGAGCCGGTTTGCAGGGCATCGTGCATTTCGAGCGGCGCGAATTGTCCGCACTGATTTCTGAGTCGACCACACCGGGGCTCGTCGTGACCAATCCACCATATGGAGAACGCGTCGGCGACGAGTCGACGCTGCACGAGCTTTACGCACTTCTCGGCAAACAACTGCGCGATCACTTTGTCGGTTGGAAGGCCGCGGTATTAACCGGGAATCCTCCCGTTGCGCGCGATATTGGTATTCATGCCAAACGAAGTCACACGCTATTCAATGGCGCGATCGAGTGTCGTCTGCTGCGCTTCGACATCGTGCCGGAACACTTCGACGCTCCCGAGTTACGTCCGACTCGCGACGACAAATTGGCCGAAGCAAGGCAGCGTCCCGGCGCTGAGATGTTTGCCAATCGACTGCGTAAGAATCTCAAGAAGATGAGTGACTGGGCGCGCAAAGAAAACATCGAATGCTATCGAGTCTACGATGCCGACATGCCGGAGTATTCGTTCGCCATCGATTGTTATGGTGTTGAAGACAAGTGCGTCTCCGTTCAAGAATACCAAGCGCCCGACACCATCGAGCGCAGTGCGGCGAGCATGCGGCGTTTAGAAGCGCTGTCGGTCATTCCGGAAGTGTTCGGTATTCCCGTCGAAAAAATGTTCGTGCGAATGCGTCGCCAACAAAAAGGTTCGGCGCAGTACGAGAAAGTGGATCACGAACACGAGTTCGTTGTCGTGCGCGAAGGCCCATACAAGTTTCTCGTGAACTTCACCGACTATCTCGACACCGGTCTATTCTTGGATCATCGACTAACGAGACAACGCATCGGCGAGATGGCCAAGGGCAAACGATTCTTGAATATTTTTGCTTACACCGGTAGCGCTTCGGTGTATGCCGCGGGAGGCGGCGCAAAATCGTCGACGACTATCGACATGTCGAATACCTACGTGGATTGGGCCAAACGAAACATGGCGATCAATCATTTGGCCGGACCGGAACATGAGTTCGTCAAAGCGGATTGTCTCAAAATGGTTAAGCGATCAAGTCGCGCCGGCAACCAAACCCACGCTCGCCCTCGCCAGATCCAGTCGATCACAAACTCCTCGTCCGAAACCCTACGATTTAATTTTCGTCGATCCACCCACGTTCTCGCGTTCCAAAAAGATGGAAGACACCTTCGAAGTGCAACGCGATCACGTCAAGTTGCTCAAGCAAATCGCCACATTGCTTGCGCCGTCCGGCACAATCGTCTTCTCGAACAACTTTACCAAGTTCAAATTGGATCGCGACGCATTGCAAGAATTCGCGATCGAAGATATTACGCGTGCGACGATTCCGAAAGACTTCGAAAGAAATCAGAAGATTCACAGTTGTTACTTGTTAAAGAGGCTGTAGTCAGGAGATAACCGATGGCGTTGAGAATCTAAAGATGGATATCGCCGCTCTCGAATCGTACCAGGCGTCGCCCATTTCGATGGCTGTTATCGTCGTCGCCAGTTTGCTTTTCGGCGCAGCGCTGCTGATGTTGGTGGTCCGTTGGACGGAAGGATTCGCCATTTCGTTTTGGGTATCGCTCAAGATGACCGGGCTCGCCGTCGTCGCCGCGCTGGTAAGCGAAGTAGCGATCTTCGCTGCGCTTTATTTATTCGGTTTCGTCGGCATGGCCGCGTACTGGTGGGCGCTTGCCATCACCGCCGTGCTGTCAACAATCGCATACACCGTCATCTACGCATACGGAGTTAAGCGACCTACGGGCGAACGAATTGGCATCGCACAGGCAATCAAAGTCACCTTGATCCAACTCGCTTTAAGCGTCGCGATCATCGTTGCAATCGCAATTGTCATCGCGATATTGATTGCGAATGGCGTTGTAAAAATGCCGGAGCTGCCGCCAGGCGTCTTACCCAGATGAGGTGTATTAGCGGCGCTTCGTAGCCGCAGTCTTTGCACCTTCAGCCGCTTGCCCGAACGCGCCGATTCAGGCGGTTTCAGGCCACTCATTATTTACCATAAGGTCGCTTATATAAATTCAGCATTGCAAGTAGTTTAATTAATAGTTAAAGTACTTGTCATTAAAGTTTATGGAGACCGCTGTGAGAAACGCAAACCCCCGGCTATCGAAGCTGCATAGGGAAGGTCGAGTCTTTGGAATAGTTGCGGTGACCGCTGTGACAATCAGTCTCCTATCGGTCGGTGCGCAACTCTTGTCTGTGGCGGCGCCAATTTGGAAATCCGGACCGGTCGCTGCGACACTGCTCAATGTTATAGCGCAGTTGGTCCTATCTGCACCCGCAGTTTTCTATGCATGCGGCCTCATTCGCGCGCGACATGTTTTGCGTCGCATAGGAGATGGAGAAATATTTTCCCAAGACAACAGCCACTGTCTTGTTGTGATTGGCATATCGGTGCTCAGCGGCGCGGTGTGGTCAATGATCGTTGCGGGGCTCGCTCCGACCAATCAATATCAATATCACGATCATGCCGTGCGCGCGATCCGTTTTGTAGCCCCCGACATTGCGCTGGCCGCCCTAGGTTTGGCGTTAATCATGATTGGTCGCGTAATGAATGCCGCAGTCGATCTATAAACCGAG
>JAYTQU010000177.1:0-9560 GCA_043746555.1 Pseudomonadota bacterium
CAACGTGAAAGCAGCGTACAGTTTATTCAGTCAGATACTCAAATTTATTCCGCGCACGGACTTTGAACGGCGAGTGCGCGAGACCCACTCTGAGCGACATGCGCGCGGCGTGAGTTCGTGGCAGCAGTTGGTGTCGATGTTGTTTTGCCAGTTTGGACGCGCACACAGTTTGCGCGAGATCGAGCAGGGATTACGCAGTTGCGAGGGCAAGCTTAATCACTTGGGGATTGAAGTATTGGCCAAGTCGTCGTTGTCGTACGCGAATGCGCATCGGCCGAGTGATTTGTACGAGCAAGTATTCTTGAGCTTGTTTGCGCACTGTCAAAGTCAAGCACCGGCACGCAAGAAGTTTCGCTTCAAGAACAAGTTGGTGAGTGTAGATTCGACGGTAATCGATTTGTGTTTATCGATGTACGATTGGGCGAAGTATAAGCGCACCAAGGGTGCCGTGAAGTTGCACTTGGTGCCCTTGATGCGGCGAGCACGATGCTAGCTTAGTAGGACAACCGCGCACGCTCTCTCCTCGCGAGTGCGCGATGGATTCAAGCGCGTCGAGCGCGACGGTCAGGCGCTGGAAGCCGAAGGGCGAGATCGCTTCGAGCTCGATCGCACGCAAGAATTTCTCGTATATGACGCGAATCGATCCACAGAAAAATATCGCGTTCCAATCGACGAATGATTTTTTCGGAATGGTTTTTCCTCCACAGCATCGAATGTCGTTCGAACCATTCCCGTGCGATGGTTTCAAAACTTTCCTCGACCTTTGCGACGAGTTCCGCCTTCTGGTTTTTTCGCTGCTCAGCGGGGTCGATACCGGCCGCGACTTGCTTGCGCACCTCTTCGCGTCGCTCGCGAGCTTCGTTTAGTCCGACGTCGGGATAAACGCCCAAGGAAATTCGCTTCTCCTTTTCCCCAAAGCGATACTTGAACTGCCACCATCGACTGCCGGTGGGCGTGATCTCAAGGTACATGCCGCGGCCGTCGAAGAGTCGGGCCATCTTGCTCTGAGGTTTGCAGTTTTGAACTTCGGTAACGGTCAGCGGCATGGGGGCAACTCCGTGTGTCGGCGAGGGCAAAAAATTCGGTTGCCCCAAAAGCTGCCCCCACTGGCCCCAAGCTGTCAAGAGACGACGATCGATCACGCCGGACAATCAACAGCAAAAAACATCTGCATTTACGCGGCTTTTTTGTACGGAGTCGGACGCGATTGGATTTTATTTGACGTCGTCCTAACGACACTGACGCTACGGTCGGTGTGGGCAAGCCCACTAGAAGATTGAACCTCTTTGTATTCGACTGATCGATCAGTCGAATACAAAGAGGTTGGTGGTGAAGGGCGGGATCGAACCGCCGACCTAGGGGTTATGAATCCCTCGCTCTAACCATCTGAGCTACTTCACCACTGAGAGCCGAATAGGGACTGATCGGCCAGCCGGAAAGGACGCGCATTGTCTTGACGGCGGGGACCAGTGTCAAGAAACCGGACGTAATAACGGCCTATTTCTTGATCGAATCAGGCTACGGGTCGGCAAGAGCTATTCGAGGCAGCCACTAATTCTACTTTGTCAGGTTGCGCTGAAGCGCGCGGTGCGGCGTTGCAACGGCCTGAAAAATACTCACGTACTGCCGCGTACGCTGCGCTTTTTCAGGCCGTTGCGCCTTGCCCCGCATCGCTTGATCCCAACCTGACAAAGTAGAACTAAGCGCCTGCGCGGGCAGCATCGTCTCCAAGTAATTGAACGAACCGCGCTCCTTTACTTCGCTCGCAGCATTGAATAATCCCGTCATCGCGGCGCGATAGAGGGACGTAGCGAGACTAACACGTCGCACGCCTACGGCTTCGAGGTCAGCGACCGTGAATGATTTGCCCTTAATTCCCACCATGAAATTCACGGGCTTGGAAACCGCGGCACAAACTTCTTTCACTGCCTTGAGATCGGGAAGCGCCGGCGCAAACAGCACATCGGCGCCGGCCTTTTCATAGGCCTGCAATCGTACGATGGTGTCGGCAAGATCGAGTTTGCCGCGCAAACAATTTTCGCAGCGCGCCGTCAGCGTGAACGGAAACGGTAGCGCGCGCGCGGCATGAGCCGCTGCAGCGACTCGCTTCACTGCGAATTCGATGTCGTAAATTGGATTGTCCGAATTGCCTGTTGCGTCTTCAATCGAGCCGCCGACTAATCCAGCATCGGCCGCCAAACGAATTGTCTCAGCGACATAGTCGGGAACATCGCCAAAGCCACTCTCTAAATCCGCGGCGACCGGTAGATCGGTAGCCGCAACGATCATTCGACAATGCGCGAGCGCTTCATCACGCGTGATCTTGCCGTCGCGCTGTCCATACATCGCCGCTGTTGCGCCGCTTGAAGTTGCGAGCGCTTGAAATCCCAGCGACGCCAACATGCGTGCCGACACCGTGTCCCAGGGATTGGGAAATACAAACGCGCCTGGACCGCGATGCAGTGCCCGGAATCGCTCCGCTTTCTCTTGTTGCGTGGACATACGATCACCAATTGTACAGTCGCATCGTTAGTTGGACAGATTGCGTTTGAACAACGCAAACAATCGCTCCCAATGTCGTTCGGCACTCGCTTTATGAAAAATGCCGGTGCGTTGTGGAAAGGCGAATCCATGCTCTGCGCCGGGATACCATTCCAATCGATACTTGAGTTTGGTTTTTTTCAGATACGACTCGAACTCGTCGATGGTTTCCTTAGGCGCGTACTTGTCGATCTCGGCGCAGGCGAAATACATTTCGCCGCGAATCCGATCGGCGAAAAGATGCGGAGTGTCGGGTTGCTTGGTCATGAGTCCCGCACCGTAAATCGATGCGCCGCACTTGAAGCGATCGGGATATGTTCCGCATGCGGCCATGATGTACGGTCCGCTCATGCAGTAACCCACACCGCCGAGCGATGACGCTTTCGCCTGCGGCTGCTTGTCCACGTAGTCGAGCATCGTACGTGTGTCGCGCATGATCATTTCAATGTTGATGCCGCGCATTAGATCGAACATGCGCTTGAAGCCTTCTTCGTCGCGTACCATCGTGAACTCGCGCGTCGTTCGGTAGTACATGTTCGGCAGTACGACGTAGTAACCCACCGTGGCGATCCGGCGCGCCATGTCATGTAATTCTTCCCGCTTACCCGGCGCATCCATATAAAAAAACACCACCGGAAAAGGTCCGCCTTCCTCCGGATACGTAATGAAGGTGTTCATCTGTCCATCGGCTGTCTGCAAATCAATATGTTGTTCGATCATGTTGGTGTTCTCGTTTTATCGGGTGGCTTTTTTGTTACACCGATTCACCCGACCCTTAGCGGGGAAATGGAGCGACAGTAAAACCATGGTTTGCAATTTGTCCGTCAAAGTACTCGTTGCTTTCGCGCAGCATAACTAATTGGTGCGAAAATGAAGACGGGAAATTGCATCTTCAGCGCTTTCGGACAATCGATTCGGTGATATTACACATTGTTACTTGTCGTACGGCGCGACAATTGCGCGATGTTTAATCCTACATCGGTCGATTTTCCAACCGCACTCAACGAGGTTTTACTTCGACCTCTTCAACGCCCGAACTTGGGTTAGTCACCTTAAACGTCCGATCGCGGATATCTTCGGCAAAGTGCTGGAAGGAGTAAGCGTTGTTCTCGGCTTGCTTAGGCGGATACTTTCTTTTTCTTGCCGATACTTTTTTACGATCCTTGTCTGTATTGCCGCCGGCTCCGGCATTGTGCGCCGATTCGTGGAGGATGATCGCCGGCTGCAAATCGGCGCACGGCTTTCTGAAGAACTCGGGACAAATGGAAATCCCCTTACCCGGCGCCGCCAACGCACAAATATCGCCGTCTTTGTCCGACTTGCACTTTGGTAGGCAGGCGATGTCCTTGCTATCGAGGCTTTTTTTGATGTCTTGATATACCTTAACTACGGCGTTCACCTTGTCGTGGTCGAATATGTCGCCGAAGTGCGCCGCGAAGGCATCGCGTGTTTCGGAATCCGCGGACGGCATCCCCGTGGTCAATGCGTCTAGCGCGCCTTGCGTCAAAGGCTTTGTATCTTCGATCGCCTGAGCGATGATTTTTTCTTGCACATCTTCCTTGCCTTTTACCTTGGTCTTGCAATTCGAAAAGGTGGGGGCTCGCTGCAATGCGAGTGAGCCACCGGACCCATTCGCCAAACCAGATCCAGCAACGCTTTGTTGGACCACGTGAGTGAGTTCGTGGGCCAGCAAGAATTTTCCGGCCTCTGTGTGCGGTGCAAAGCGCCCCGAGGCAAAGACCACATCGCGTCCCACTGTGTAAGCTCCGGCATTCACCGAGTGCGCCGATTCGCTGGCTTGAGCATCGGTGTGCACCCGCACCTGGCTGAAGTCGTACCCGAAACGCGACTCGAAGAAGACTCGCGTTCCGGCATCGAGTGGTTGTCCAGACGATTTCAATACGCGGCGCACACTCGGCGGAGCCACGCTCGAATCGTTGTGACCTTGATTGAAACCCCGATTGGAACGCTGATTCAAACCGCCGGTAGAGCGATCAATAAGTGACTTCTTTTTGCCGCATGCTTCGCACTCGCCTGCAACCGAGGAGTTAGCGCAACTACAAGCACGCTGAAACGGCGATTCAGCATTACCCATCACTTGCTCGGCAACACGATCCGCTTGTTGCTCGTTACGATCTCCAGAAGGATTGATCGTTAATCTTGGTTGTGTCGACTGGACAGAAGAATTCTGCCCATCGAACCTGGTCGCGGTGTTGTTCGCTTCGCGTTCTCGCCGGTCATTTTTTATATGATGCAGTCGCTGCAGCGCTTGATTGCCAATCGTTCGTTGTACATCATCCGGCGACCGCGCCTCACGATTGCAGCCTGGCGGCGTTCGAGATAACACCGGCGATCTGGACGACCGAGCCTGTTGAGTAACATCCGACCGCTGCGCCGCGCTGCCCATAAGTAAGGCCCTTCAGTTGCTTCGGGATTAAATCAAACCATAAAAGAACGTTCCACCGCGAGCCTACCACCGACCCGATCCGATCGACAATAAGCACGTTGGTGCGCTCGTCGATTGGGATTGTCATCGACCGATCTCAACTCTTCAGGACAAAGGCTAGGTTGGGGCGTTTGTGGTTAAATACGCCTAAATCTCATGATCACCGTATCCTCACATTCAATAGATCGGGCAGTCCTCGCCGAGAAAACGGACAACACGCGCAACTTCCTGCCGCAGTTGCGCGACCTGTTGCCGGAGCGTCCCGATTTGCTCGCGGTGTATGCGCGTCGCAGCATCGAATTCGCTGCCGGAATCATTGCGCTTGAACTCGCGGAAGACAGCATCGCCTGGCTGCGACGATCGGCGCGAGCCAATGCGTTAATGTTCGTTAGTTGCGCTCATCCCGATCAGACTTCAGCCATCGAGTTGGGCGATGGGACAACATTGAGCGTTACATTGAGCGTTGCATTGAGCGTTGACTCACCCGGCGATACGAGTAAAGCGCATGCGCCGGCGTGGATCGATGCGGTGTGGTGTGCAATCGCCTGCGATGATGCGATCGCGCAAAGCTGGCTCGCTACGATCGACATCGAGACGTTGCGTCGCACCGAGATCGCCTGTAACGAATACGTGTTCGCATATGCAGCGCTGCTCAAGTCGCTACTGACTCGCGACGGCCGTCATGTGCAGTGGCTGACGAAAGCGATTGAACAGTGTGAACCGAGCCCCGACCTTGAAACCACGCAGGACTGGATCGACCATTTCGATTACCCGGTTCTGCGCGCGATCTATCCTTTGCTTGCCGATAAGACTGCCGACTTCAATAGTGCGCTGGCCGAACTTCTTGAGAACCACCGTGACTATTGGCGGCGCGACGAAGAAAAACTTGGCGTACAGGGTCTCATCTCGTTGCCGGCAATAGCTCTCGCGCGCCTAGCGTACGCTCGCGGCATGACGGTGGAAGTGCAATCAGGCTACATGCCCGACATAGTGTGGAGAACTTCAAGTCCCGCTACGCTGTCGCTATGTCCATACTGCGTGAGTCCAAAGCCAACAATCGTCAATCGCTGCACGTTGTGCGGGCGCGATACAAGTAAGGATGCGCCGATCGAAATGACTATGCTGAAGCTGCGTGCGGAAAAAAATAAATCTTGTACTCGATGCGGTTATCCATTGCACGCCCTCGCCAACACCTGTCCGAGTTGTCGGCAACGGCAATAGCCAATTATTTTTTCTTTTTGGTGGAAGCCATATCGAAATCGCCAACTTCGACTTTGACGACCACGCTCTTCGGTTTCGCGCCGGATATCATTTCAATCGGTGTGCGTACGACTTTGTAGGACACTTTGTTCGGATCGATCGTCGATAATATGTCGGCGACGCGTTGCATCTCCGGCGTACCCTTGCCCATCACTGCCGCAATCGAATCGTAGTACGCGCCGGTCCCCTGTTGAGCGATGACGCCGCCTTCGGTCTTACGTGCGCCGAGCGGGCTGGTGCCGCCCTTCGCCTCGATGATGATGACTTCGACGGCAACCTGCGTTCCGCCCTTGCCCTTGGCGTACTTGACCCACACCTGATCGAAATCGCCGGAGCGCGATGGCTTGTCGGGATCGGTCGGATACGTTCGTTCGAAGTCCGGGAAATTCTCGCGCATGTACGCTTCGGCATGCGCTTCGCCGAGTTGGCGCGATGCTTCGTTCACTTTGGCGCCTTGCTGACCGGCGGTCACTTCATCGCCAGCGTCGCGTGCAGTGTCGCGCGCTTTGCGTGCCTTGTCGCGCTCCTTGAGTAATCCGTCGATATGTTCCTGATCCTTCTTGCCGATCTTGAGCTTGGTAACGTCGATTTCCTCTTCGCTCTTTAGTTTGGCTGTAATGTCCGGCGTTGGATTGTCGACCAGCGTTGGGTCTTTCAAGTGACCGCTGTCCGGATTCAATCGCTGGCCATTGCGATGGCGATCGCGCAACTCCTTATCTGTAAGCGATGTGTCGGGATACATTTCCCGATACGCTTTCACGAATTCCTTTTGCGTCATCGTCTTCCAACCGTCGGGGTTCGGCCGCTTATTGGTCGGCCGCTTGTAGGTTAAATCGGGTCGCGAGTCGATGAAGTCGGGCCGATCGGTCAGTGTACCGCGCGCTTCCACTTCCGCCGTCAAGGCATGCGTCTCTTCGAGCTTGCCGCGAATTTGTTCGAGGCTTTGATAGGCGGCGTCGATCGCAGCGACACGCGGGTCGTCGGCCGCCAAATTTTTTGCTCCGTCCAATTGATTGTTCAAATCGTCGATCGCGCGTTTTTGCGCATCGGCTTCGAGTTCCAATTTGGCGCGATGCGCGGCAACTTTATCGGCGTCCGCTACGTTCGACCATTTGCTCTTGCTAGCCGCTTCCAACTTGGCGCGTTGATCGGCGAATTTGGGATCGGCAAGTTGTTCGAGATGCGCGATTTCCTCGGCAAGCACGCTCGGACCCGGCTCACCTTCAAAGCGCAGCACCGGCTTACCGTCTTCAAAACGCAAATCGGCACGCGTCTTACTCGGTCCAAACTCACCTTCGGGCGCGATTTCAACTCGCACTTCGCCGTGCGCCGCTTTGGCTCTACCGCTTAAACGCGAGTTGACTTTTTTGCCGACCGTGTCCGCCGGACTGCCGGGGAGTGGCGCATCAAGCGGTTTGAACGTGGAGCTTGCGATACTGGTATCGGGCTTAATTTTATTGCCCGCGTCTTTAATGGCTTGTCGGAGTTCGCCCGCGGTCGCGCCTTTTTTGACACGTAACTCGGGCGTGCCTGACGCGCCCACCACAACTTCGGTCTTCGCTCCTGGTGTCACTTCAATATCAAGTTTCGACAGATCGCCGCCTAATTTCGCGCGCTCTTCTTTCGAAACACCCGCCTGATTCAATTTGCGATCGACGATTGCCTCTTTGCTCTTTTGATTGAGTTCCGGCGCCTTGATGGAATTTTCATCGCCAACCACTTTTTGTGCGTCGTAGTCATAGCGTGGCTTCGCGCCTTCTTCGTGGACAAATCCTCCTTGCTCCGACAAGCCGCTGATCGCTTTCTTGCGTCCTTCGAGATCCGGCAGCACGCGAGTTTCCACCGGCCCCGGACCGCTCTTCGCACCGGTCGTACCCACATCAATCGCTGTTGAGACCACGTGCATAAACACCGCCTGCGCGGCGATTGTCGTGAACACCTGCTGAGTCGTCTCGGAAGTCTTCTTGGTCAACTCGTCGATTTCGCGCTGTAGGGAACCGCTGACTAATTCCGGATGCGCTTTATTGTTCTTCTTCAGATCTTCCAGTCTCTGTTTCTTGCGCACCAGCACATCTACATAGTTGGTGCGCAAATCGCGAACCTGTTGCAGGCCCACGGCACCCATCAACACCACGCCGCCCGCGATGGAGCCGACCTTGATTACCCAGTACGCTGCCTTGCCCACCTTGACGACTTTTGGCGCGAGCGGCAACAGATTGAGAACCAAATCGCCGAGCGCGAGATAGGCTTTTTTGTGCTCGAAATTGTTGGTTTCGGCATCGTCTAGATTATCGGAGAGCGCCTTGCTGCCGTTGTACACCACCAGCAACGTAATTCCGATCGGCGCGGTGACGGGAATGATCGACAACACGGTGCCGACCACGTTGACCAGCGTATCGACCGTGTCGTCGTACACCACGGATTTGACGTCTTTGGAAACCGTATCGGTGCGCTTTTGAAATTGAACGAAATCCGGCGTGGCCTGATGCGTCGTATGGTTATAGCCTTGAAACAGCACAGTCACCGTACCGAACGGATAGGCTTCGGCGACATCGAGAAACAGCAAGCGTTGCGCCGCCTGCACGCTCTGTGCCTGTTGCGACCAGTGATAAACCTGCCGCGAGCCGCGAGCGGTGGCATCGTGAAGCGTGATGAGAAATTCGGTACGTTTCGATCCGCTTTCGCTATCGGTCACTGCCACTTCTTTGACCGAGCAGGAAAGTTTCATTTCGGCGTCATCGACATCGCGCACGCGGCTGCTAAATTGACCGTGCGCCACCAATGCCTTGGCATCCGTCACTTTGGCGCTGGTCAATGTTGCGATTTGCTTATCGAGCTCCGCCAGTCTTTCATCGCGCGCCTTTTCTAAATCCTCGCGCCGCGATTCGTCCTGTTTGGCTAGCAACTCGACATTGTCTTTGACGAGTTTCTTTTGCTGTTCCAAGCTATCGATGAGGTCTTGATCGGTGGTGGGCTGCGCTTTGGGATCGAGTTTGCCGCGACGCATGCGCCCCAATCGATAGTCGAAGCTGCCGCCGTGATCGTAAAATTCTTCGTTCCAGCTATCCGCTTTGTCGACCAGCCCCTTATTATTCTCGTTGAACTGGCGATCGCCTTGCGGAAATTCTTCTTCGACGAGAAACGGCTCTTCGAAATATGCCGGGCGAAAGAAATTATGCTGCACGATCGCCTTGACCATGTGCGGTCCGGCACTTCTAACCGTGAAATCGAATTCGCTATCGTTGAGAATTCCCTGACTGTCTATCGGAATGTACTTCGAGTTCTCGCTGCTAACGGTTTCTGCGGTCGCTTT
>JAYTQU010000178.1:0-6790 GCA_043746555.1 Pseudomonadota bacterium
TAGCTCTCCGCTCGCCAGACCGATTTCTCGTTGCGCCATGGCAATGCGCGTCACCGAATCCATCGTCAAGCACACACTGAGACCTTGATCGCGAAAATATTCCGCGACTGCCGTGGCGAGATAAGCCGCGCGGCGGCGTACCAAAGGCGGTTGATCGGAGGTCGCCGCAACGACGATGGTTTTATCGCGCGAGATGGTCGAGAGCCCCTGCTCGACAAATGTTTTGACTTCACGACCGCGCTCGCCGATCAGCGCGACGACGGCGACATCCGCTTGCACTTGCCGCGCAATCATGCCAAGCACGGTGCTCTTGCCAACGCCGCTTCCGGAAAAAATGCCAATGCGTTGTCCGCGTGCGATCGTCAATAAGCAATCGATTGCACGCACGCCGGTTTCCAAAATGTCCTTGGACATGCCGCGCTGCAATGGATTAATCGGCGCCGGATACAAAGGATATTTGGTCCCCACTGTCGTGATCGGCTTTCCATCGAGCGGCGATCCGAACCCATCAATCACACGACCCAATAAATTTTCGCCGACCAGCGCGTAAGCCGATTCACCGGTCGCGATCACTTCGCTACCTGCTTCGATGCCGACCAAGTCCTCGTAGGGCATCAAGAGCACGCGACCTTCCGACAATCCGACGACTTCCGCCAATGCACTGCGTCCATGCGCTCGCGACGAGATTTCACAAATTTCGCCGAGACGTGCGCCGGGCCCCTCGGATTCCACTGTGAGTCCGACGGAACGCACAATGCGACCGGTACGCTTTACCCAGTCCGCAGCGCGAATACTCTCGATCATGCGCGATGCGAGCATTACGACAACTCCGGCATCGACAGTTTTGCTAGACGCAGCGTTTCATACAACTCGCGCAACTGCACTTCCATACGACCGTCGAGGTTACCCAGTTTAGTCTCGACGATACAACCGCCAAGTTCAACGCGATTGTCCGCGACAATTTCGTATTTGCGCCCCGCCAATGCCTCCGCCAATTCCGATTCGTATTTTTTGAGCAACGTAAAATCATCGCGCGTCACGCGAATGGTGAGCTCGCGCGCTTCCTTCACTCGTCGCAACACTTCCTTAATGGCACCGACGGTCGCATCCTTAGTAGCTAATAGTGGCCCGGCAATCTTCGCTAACGCCTCACCGACCACTTCGACGCAAATGCCTTGCAACTGAGCCTCTTCTTGATCGAACGCGACCTGTGCGTTGGCAGCGATCTCTTGCAGCAGCGAGACCAATCCTTTGGTTTCTTGTTCGACGAGCACCTCCGCGGCTTTGCGGCCGGCGGCAAACCCATCATTTTTCGCCGTCTCATATGTTTTGGTAACTTCGGTCGCCAAAATCGATGCGCACGCATTGCGCGTTTCCTGATCCTGTACCGCTAGCCACGCCACCACACTTTCAAAAGTTAAAGGCCGCTCCTTACTTTCCACCGGCGACGCAATCGCTTCCGCCGAACTGCGAGTCACCAGCGTCGCGCTCGGCGACAGCGTGGCTTTGCCGTCGAACGCTTTGTCGGTTGCTTTTACGCGCTCACCGATAGATGAGACGACCGACACAGCGGGCCACGCCGAACGCCGTTCCGATAATTGGGAGTCGCGTAAGATCACGCGCGCATCCTCATGCGTTGACGCGCAAATCTTTCGCCGACTCGCGCTCGAACCGCATCGAACCATGAGCGCGGGACATCGCTAGTCTCGGTCGCGATACCGTCCAGTGCCGACGCGAGTGTGGTCTTCACCATGTCGATCAACGCTTGCGAATATCGAACACCCGTCATATCGAGCGTTTCAATTTGACGTCGAAGCGCCGAAGGCAGCAGTTGACGAAGTTCGTCGGTCCGAGGGCTCATTGCTGTCAACAGAGCCTGGTCGGTCAACAAAGCGTGTGCCACCCATGCTGGCTCGTTTGATAATGCCGAGGCAATTTGCGATGCACCGGCAATGTTCAACGCATCAGCAACTTTGCCGGTTGCATTCGAACCCAAGGTGGCCGCTGTGTTGCGGTGATTGGAAGTTGAGGCGGGATTTTTTGTCCCCGCGTTCGTCGTATGCGACACGCGATCGTCGAGCAATGCAGCGCGCGTCGCAGGCGACAAGCGCTCGATAACCCATGTGCGATCCGCCGGCGCCAAGTCACCGAGCGTTTGCACTATGTCTTCTCGTGTCTTCATTGTCTGGCCTGCAAAGGGCTGACTCGGCTTTCCTCGCCCATTGCGCGTCGAATTTCCTGCAACAACTCACTACGCTGTCGTTCCGATAATTCGCGCCGCTGCCTACCTCCGCGCAACAAAATGCCAAACAACGTGCCTAGTACGAGCACTGCGAACAAAATACCGAGCATGGAGGCGAGCGATAGGTCAATCGGTTGCCACCACGATTGTGAAGCTTTCTTCGACGACGGCGATTCCGCACTCCCGGTTTCTTGTTGCGGCAACGCGCTGGCCCCCACCTCATGACCGATCGAGTCAGATTGCGTGGAACTCTCGCTTGGAGCCAAGGATTGAACACTGACAAGATCGCCACGAGTTGCATCGATGCCCGCAGCCACCTGCACAAATTCCTTGATGCGCCGCTGTTGCTCTTCGCTGATTCGCGGCGGGACGATGACGCCGACAGTGATGCGTTTCACCGCGCCGGGCGCGGCGATCACTTCTTCAACTCGCCGTCCATATTCATACTCAACTTCCAGTGTCGAGCTAGTGCGGCGAACGGCGGCGTCC
This sequence comes from Pseudomonadota bacterium, assembly GCA_043746555.1. GTDB lineage: Bacteria > Pseudomonadota > Gammaproteobacteria > Steroidobacterales > Steroidobacteraceae > CAZQYC01. Next base: position 2,732 of record JAYTQU010000178.1, read on the forward strand.
GTGTCCGCTGCCTCGCCTCCACTCGACGCATCCGAACCGCCGCCCGTCACAACTTGACGCTTACGCACCACACCACCCTCGGCACCATTGGCACCCCGCACGGGAACCACGTCCTGTGTGGTTGTCTTTACGGCATCAAAGCCCAGCGCGACCGCAACGGAAATAATTGCCTGTCCCGGACCGAACGTACTATCCAGTAATCGCGAAATCTTTTTCGCGATATGAGATTCGACTTGGCGTTGTAATTCGAGACGCTCTGCGATGCCAGACTCGCCGCTACCGGCCGGATCGGCAGCCGACAACGTAACGCCGCTTTGATCGGTGATAATGACATGCGAGGGATCGAGACCGGCCACCGATGCGGCAACCAAGCGTTGCACGCCGATGATTTGCCGATGATTCAAATTGGCACCCGATTTTAGCGTCAGCGTCACTGCAGCTGTCGCTTCCTGCTTGTCGCGCTTGAACAGCGTCGACTCCGGCAACACTAAAAGCACACGAGCGGCTTTGACGTTATCCAGCGTAGAAATAGTTCGCGCCAACTCGCCTTGCAATGCTCGTTGATAGGAAACTCGTTGGGATTGTTCGGTTGCACCTAGTCCTTGCTTATCGAAGATCTCGAATCCCACGCCGCCGCTCAACGCAACGTTGCTCGACAGAAGCGCCAGCCGCGTCTCGTACACGCTCTCTGCCGGCACGCTAATGGTCGCTCCGCCATCGGACAGTTTATAAGGGACCTTCTGTTTTTTTAGAGAATCGACGATTGCCGCTGCATCGGCGCCGGTCAATTGTGAAAAAAGTATTCCATAGTTATCGTGGGCAACGACATAGACGCCCCACACTATCGCGGCCAGCATCAGTACGGCCGCGCCCGAAAACGCGAGCTTCATGCCGCGATCCAGTCCGTGCCAAGCCCCCGCCATTGATTCGCGTATCGCCATTTGTGAGTCCTATATCTGCATGCGCATCAGTTCTTGATACGCATCCAAAACTTTGTTTCTAACCTGTAACGCCAAGTCGAACGTCAGCTTGGTGCTTTCTAAATTCATAACAACGCGATGCAAATCGTCGCCTTGCCCAACCGCGAGCGATTCAACGGCTTGTTGATTGCCGGTCATTTGCGCGTTGATGTCCTGCAAGCCGCGCACCAGGGAATCGAACACACCCGGAGTCGCGGACGGATTCGTCGGCATTGCGACGCCGGCGACACTAGCGCCACTCGCCTGCGCCAGATTTAGCGCGCTGGACAGCGCGGTTACGGCTTCGATGCTCATAGTGCCTTCCCCATATCGATCGTACGTTGAATGAGATTGCGGGTGATATCGAACGCGCGAATGTTCGCTTCGTAGCTGCGCGAAATATTCATAAGCTCCAGCATTGACGATACGGGATCAACCGCCGGAAGCGATACGAATCCGCGAGCATCAGCGTCCGGATGGCCTGGGTCATACACCAAATGCGGTGGAGCATTACTAGCGACGATGCCCGCGACTTGCGGCCGCGGAAGCGTATTCGCGTCCACTCCATTAATGCTGGCCGCAATGAGCTGATATGTGCTGGGCGTACTTCGTACCGACACGCTCAACGGTTTGAACATCGTGCCATCGGCCATCTTGCTGGTGCGAGAATTGGCGATATTCGATGCGGCAACGGCCAGCTTCGACTGCTCCACCGACATGCCCGCTGAACTAATATCGAAAACAGAAAATAAATTCATCGCTATGCCCCTCGCCCTTCATGCACTGCCATCTTCAACAATCCCATCGATTGCTCGTACGCGCCTAATAATGATTGATAGCGCAATGCGTTCTTCGCCATGGCAGCCATTTCCTCGTCGAGCTTGACAGTCGAGTTGGTGGCGACCACCACACCGGATTGACTAGCCGAATTACTAACGGCGCCTCGATTAAACAGTGATTGACTCGCAGTCATGGCAGCCTGCGATGCTTGTGCATCGAACTGGACTTCGAGCCGGCGATAGCCGTCGACATTAACGTTGGCAATATTGGCCGAATACACCGCTTGTCTTAATGCGCACAAGTCGATCGCTCGTGCAAGCACTTCGCTGGTTGACGCAGTTTCAAACATTTTGGCGACTCCCCTTTCGATCAAACTTTATCGTTCGTTGAAAACTTCTCATGGAAACTTTCTCACTGGATAATAAGTTCAGCATGCAACGCACCGGCGCGTTTTATGCCTTGCAGTATCGCTATCACATCGCGAGTACTCGCGCGAATTGCGCGCAGTGCATTCACCAATTCACCGATCGTCGCTCCCTGCGCAAGACTGACCGCGTGCAGCTCCGACTCATGAACGTCGACGGTGGACTCCGGCACGACCACCGTACGGATGTCGGAACTCGGGGCACCGATAAAAGCGTTCGGTTGCGACACCCCGTAGCGCTGCGTTATCGAGACCTGTATGTCGCCCTGCGTAATGGTGACGGCCGCCAACGATACGTTGCCGCCTGATACGATGGTGCCGGTTCTCTCGTTTACGACCACGCGCGCTTTCTCGTCGGGTTCCACGCTGAGCACCTCAACGCTAGCAACCAACTTAACCACGTCGGCGGCATCCGTCAGGCTCGGGCGTAAGCGGATGCGTCCGGCGTCAATCGCGGCTGCACCGACGCCGGTGATGTGCGAATTTATCGTTGCCGCGACTCGCGTTGCGGTTACAAAATCGGGCTCGTGCAAAATCAAATCCAAGCTGCCGTCATTGACAAGCGTCGGCGCCAAGGTTTTCTCGGCAATCGCGCCTTCCGGAATCATTCCGGAGGTCGGATGGTTTTTTTGTCGCAGAGTGCCATTCTGTTCGAACTTATATCCACCGACCGACAAAGCTCCTTGCGCCGTGGCATAGACCTGTCTATTGACGCCGAGCAATGGCGTCACGAGTAACGTCCCACCGGACAAATTGGTCGCGTCCCCAACGGATGAAACGTTGACGTCAAGTTTGTCGCCGGCGCGCAAGAAACCAGGCAAATTTGCAGTGACCAGTACCGCCGCGACGTTACGACTGCTGATCGATGCGGGCGGAACATGCAAGCCGAATTCCTGCAGCATGTTGGATATCGACTGAATCGTCGCCACACTTCGTTGCGAATCGCCGGTCCCCGCAAGTCCAACAACCAACCCATAACCCAACGCCACGTTATCGCGAACGCCATCGAAGCGTCCGAGATCTTTGATGCGCACCCCCGCGTGCGCGATCGCGGCCGACAGTATCGTCAAAAGGAAAATCAAACCGACTTTTTTGCGCTGTCTCGACATGGTCAGTTGAGTCCAAATAGATCGAACAACTTGGCTAGCAATCCCGGCGACTGTTTGCGCGCCAAGATACCTTTCCCCTTGAATTCAATCTTCGCGCCCAAGATTCGCCACGAAGGAACCGTGTTATCGGGCGCAATGTCGTCGGGGCGGATACTGCCGTGAACGGCGATGTGTTGCTGTTCGTTGTTGATCGTGATGGTCTGCTCGCCGGTCACGGACAAGTTACCGTTGTCGTCGACATTGTCCACCACCACGGTGAGCTTGCCGAGCAACTGACCCGTTTGCTGAATCTGACCGCCGCCGTCGAATTGATTGTTCGCACCGACTGTTATGGCGTGATCGATCGGTCCCACGTGACCGGCCGACGCGCCAATCTTGTCGCTCTTATCAGCGCGCGTACGCGCAGTAGAGTTTGCCGCGGCCGACTCGGTAATAATAACTGTTAGCATATCGCCACGACGAAACGCTTGACGATCCGCGTAGAAAGAACGGTAGCGCGCTTGCGGCACCTCGTCAGCGGGAGCGGCGGCACTGGCGATCGCTAACGCGGCGAGATTCAGCCAGCAGAACCTTCTGACACGGTGTCGGAGGCTAATCATGAATCATCACCTCGCGATTGGCGCTAACTACCGCAACGAAAACATCTTTAGTTTGCGGATTCTCGATGCGCAGCTTCTCTCCCACCTGTGCATCTTGTTGCGCAATCCCTCGCGTCGTAAGAAACACACGCGCGGATTCGTAATGAACGGTCACGTCGTCGCCGCGAGCCACTGCGGGTCGCGGCTCT
>JAYTQU010000179.1:0-4987 GCA_043746555.1 Pseudomonadota bacterium
GTGGACCACTGCGCGCGGCGGCGCGAAAGCCACCGACAAAGTGTGGGACGCGACGCCTAACGGATTGGAGTGGACGCTGCCTTCGCCGGCGCCGTATCACTCGTTCGAGACGCCGCCTATTATCAAATAGTCCGAGAATTACGGCGCGAAATAACATGAGTGACGCAAATAATCTGAGCGAGATCGATCGCAAGCAACGCATTCGTCGCAATACGACGTTGCTTGTGTTGGTCGCGCTGGCGTTCTACGTCGGTTTCATCGTGTTTAACGTTACGCGAGCTTAAGTCCGTGACCGAGCAACAACCCACAGACGAAAGAGATGCCGCCAATGCGATACGCAAAGCGAATCGCAGTCTAACGCTGCAACTCGTGTTGCTTGCGGTTGGTTTTCTTGGATTCGGTTTCGCGATGGTGCCGTTGTACAACGTGATTTGCGATGTGACCGGTTACGGCAGTCGCGAAAATCTTACTCGTAAGGCGACACTTGGCGATGCGCGCGCCGCGGAGCAGCCGAAAAGTCGCGAGATCACGGTAGAATTTATGTCGACAATGCCCACGGTCGGCGAGTGGGAGTTTCATCCGGTTCAAACCAGCGTGAAGACGCGCACCGGACAACTCACCACCGTTAAGTTCATCGCGAAAAATCTGTTGGCAAAGCCCGCGACCGGTCAAGCCGTGCCGAGTCTCGCGCCACATCAGGCATCGCAATTTTTTCACAAGACCGAGTGCTTTTGCTTTTCGCCGCAGCATTTCGATGCGCTACAACAGCGCGAGTTGACGGTTCGGTTCTTTGTCGACCCACAATTGCCGGACGACATCGATCGACTCACCCTGAGTTATGCGATGTACGGACTGCCGCAGAAAATCGCGGCTGGTCAATAGAAGGCCGCTGGTCGAAAGAGATAATTGATTTAACTTCGGAGCATTTAGGTTTTATGGCTCACGCACAAACAGACAACGCCGCCACTGAAAAATACTTTGTCCCGCACGCAAGTCCGTGGCCCATTTTCGGTTCGGTCGCCTTGTTTATCACGATGCTCGGCGCATCGCTGTTGCTTAACGAATCCGGCGTCGGCGGTTACGTGTTTTCGTTTGGTCTGCTCTTGGTCGCGACGCTATTTTTCTTTTGGTTCGGTACCGTGATCGGTGAAAGCGAAGGCCATCTATACAACGCCGCCGTGGATCGCTCGTTCCGCATGGGCATGATGTGGTTCATCTTCTCGGAAGTGATGTTTTTCGCGGCATTCTTCAGTGCATTGCTCTATGCCCGTCAGCTCTCGGTTCCTTGGCTCGGCGGCGAGGGCATGAAGCCTTCGACCAATCTCGAACTGTGGAAAGGTTTCGAAGCGATGTGGCCGACCAACGGTCCGGGACACGTGGGCGGAAAATTCGAAACCATTCAATGGTCCAGTGTGCCCCTGATCAATACGTTGATTCTGCTTACCTCCGGCGTCACTGTGACGATCGCGCATCACGCGTTAAAAGCCGGCCATCGAAAAGTGGTGAACATTTTCTTGGCCGCGACGTTCTTACTGGGCTTCCTTTTCGTCTACATGCAGGCGAATGAATATATGGAAGCTTACGAGCACTTAAACCTCACGTTAGGCAGCGGCATTTACGGTTCGACGTTTTTCATGCTCACCGGCTTTCACGGTTTTCACGTAACGCTCGGCGCGATCATGCTGATGGTGATTTGGATTCGCTGCGTGCGCGGGCATTTCACACCGACGCATCACTTTGCGTTCGAAGGCGTCGCGTGGTACTGGCACTTCGTCGACGTGGTGTGGCTCGGTCTCTTTATTTTCGTCTACATGCTGTGATGCTATCGACCAAGACTGCGGGGATGAATCCATCCTTGCGACCAGGCCAACAGCAAAAACAGAAATATCGCCGCCGATAATGCGATTCGAACGGTTAATGCGCGCGCCATGCGTTTCGTCTCGCCCTTGTCGTTGACCAAAAAATAAAGGCCGGCGCCAAGGCCAGCAACGATGCCCACTAGACAGGTAATGACGATGAACTTGATCATTATTTACGCAGAGTCTACGCACAGCCGGAAAATATAGTCAGTATAGCGCCATGCGTATCGGTCATCGTCAGTTCAAACCCTCGCTCGCCGGAACGGTGGCCACCTTCGTTTTGATTCCGGTGCTCATCGGTTTGGGATTGTGGCAACTGCGGCGCGCCGATGAAAAACAAGCGCTAATCGATCGACTGCAAGCCGGCGGCAACACGACTCAGCTCTTTAACGCCGGCAACGCTGAGACTCTGCCGCTACTGCAACAAGTGGCGGCGAGCGGACGCTACGATTCGGCGCATCAGATTCTGCTCGACAATATGTGGTCGAGCCGACGCACCGAGCGAAATGGAGAAATTATCGGCACTCAACCCGGCGTGAATGTGCTCACTCCATTCCATCTCGACGACGGTTCCATTGTCTTGGTGAATCGCGGTTGGGCGCCGTTCGGTCGAACGCGCGCCGATTTGCCGACGGTTGACGTTGGCGACGATTCACGATCGATGCGCGCGCGAGTCAGCAGCATTCCGGAACCGGGAATGCGCTTGAGCAACAATGACGCCGGCGTAAATTGGCCGCGGCTGCTCAATTACCCGACCGTGGCTGAGTTGCACGCGCTTTATGGCGAGCGACTGTTACCGCGCATTCTTTTGCTGGATGCCGCCGAACCCGATGGTTTCCAACGCGATTGGTCGGCGCGCTACGATTTCAAAGAATTCGGTCCCGATCGTCATATCGCATACGCCGTGCAATGGTTTGGAATGGCCTTTGGATTGTTGGTCATCTATTTCGTCGTAAGCCTAAAACCGTTACAGACGGATGCGACATGAACAACAACGCACCCGTAATGCCGGTATCGCGCCGCCCGTTGGCGTACTTGATGTTATTGTTTTTCGTGCCGCTCGCGATCGCGTTCCTACTTTACTACGGCGGTTCGTGGCGACCCGCGCAACACACCGAGCACGGCGATCTCATCCAACCCGCCCGACCGTTACCCGCGATCGCTGTACGAAATGCGGATAGCCAAGCGACCGCGACGACATTGCTTCGCGAGCGTTGGAGTTTGCTTTACGTCGGGAACGGACAATGCGATGCGCGATGTCGCGTCGCCCTAGCCGACATGCAACGCGTACGCGAAATGTTGGGCAACGATATCGATCGGGTGCAGTCGGTGCTGCTTGCCGGCGAACACTGTTGCGATGAATCGCTACGCACGGCGTATCCGAAACTCACTGTCTTTCGAGTCGATGGCGCCGCTGCCGCGCCATTTTTTGCGACCTTCCCGGTGTACGGCAATGTACCGATAGCCGACGCCGGTCGAATCTATATTGTCGATCCACTCGGCAATCTCATGATGAGTTACGCGCCCAACGCATCCAGCATTGGCCTTTACCAAGACATCAAACACCTTCTCGAACTCTCGCACATAGGATGACTCGACCCATGACGCCCGCCATGAAACCCGCAAGCCGCTTAGTTCTATTTCGTCGCTTAAGTTGGTTCGGCGTTGCATTGGCGCTGATCGTCATCGTTATGGGCGCGTGGGTGCGTTTAAGCACGGCCGGACTCGGCTGTCCCGATTGGCCGGGTTGTTATGGACACATCAGTGCCGGTGCTGCCGAACAGAATATCGATCACATCACTCAAGCGTTTCCCGAGCGCCCTTTCGAATACGCGAAGGCCGTAAAGGAAATGGTGCATCGTTACTTCGCGAGCACGCTTGGATTGGTTTGCGTCACGCTCGCAGGCTTGGCGCTTTGGAATCGTAAAGATCCACAACAACCGATTGTGCTGCCGCTTGTACTGGTTGGCCTCGTGATCTTGCAAGGTCTACTTGGCATGTGGACAGTCACGTTGCTATTGAAGCCGTTGATTGTGACGTTTCATCTTATCGGCGGGCTTACCACCATGTCGTTGCTTGCTTGGTTGGCGATCCGCGGCATCGATCAGTTGCGGTTACCCAATAACACGTCCGATCCGCGGCTCAGACGATTTGCAATCATTGGGCTGGTGATGTTGGCGATACAAATTTTTCTCGGCGGCTGGACCAGTTCGAATTACGCCGCACTTGCTTGCCCGGATTTTCCGACTTGCCAGAATTCCTATTGGCCGCACATGGACGCGAAGGACGCGTTTGTGTTGTGGCGCGGTTTGGGAATCGACTACGAAGGCGGTGTACTCGATCATCCCGCGCGCGTCGCTATTCACTTTGTGCATCGACTTGGCGCGATCGCAACCGCGTTAGTACTCGGCTTTGTCGCTGTGTTCGCTTGGCACAAAAGCGCCAATCCGCATGTGCGGCTTGCCGGGTTGATCGTCGGTATTGCTCTCGCAACACAGCTTATTCTTGGCCCGGTGATGGTGATGCGAGGTTTACCGCTCGCGCTCGCCACCGCCCACAATGGAGTTGCTGCGTTACTATTGCTTTCCGTCGTGCGGTTGGTGCGATTGAGTTCACCGAGCAGGTGAGTTCCAGGTGAGGTCGGAGTGAGTTCTGGGTCGCGAAGCTTTCGTGCAAGAACGAGTTCGCACTGCGATTAACAATGGTTGCGGCTTGAGCGGAGGACCAAATGCAACGCGCAGAGTGACGGCGCGTTACGTTGTCGAAGATGGCAAGCCAGAGCAGATCGACTAAATTGTTAAATCACAGATCGTCCAGAAGCGCGGTTGCGCAACAATCGCTAATCCACACCACTGCTGGATGATTTCCGTTACCCGGCGCATTGTTAGTCGACCGATCAAGGCACATAATGCCTCTCGTCTTGTGTTAGGAGAATTCGTATGCAGGTCTATTCTGCCGTTGTCGAACGCGATCCGCGGACGGGATTGTTTGTCGGATTCGTACCGGGCTTTCCCGGCGCGCATTCTCAAGGCGCGAGCTTAGACGAGCTGAACCAAAATCTTCGTGAGGTCATCGTTATGCTGTTGGAAGATGGCGAACCGAAGCTGGAATCCGAATTCGTCGGTGTG
>JAYTQU010000180.1:0-7853 GCA_043746555.1 Pseudomonadota bacterium
TCGCTGCATCCGCAACTCCGAGCTCGTTTGCGACGGCGATGGCCGCCAAAGCATTGAGTACGTTATGCGTACCCGGCAAATTCAAACTGACGCGCAGCATCGCACGATCTTCGCGCACCACGTCGAAACTGGTTTGCAATCCGCGACGCTCGATGTTTGTCGCACGCACATCGGCGAGCGCATCGATTCCGTAAGTCACAATCGGTCGATTGATTCGCGGTAGTAAACTTGCGGCTTGCTCATCGTCGGCGCAGACCACCGCCAAGCCATAGAACGGCAAGTTGTGGAGAAAATCCACGAAACTTTGTTTCAGCTTTTCGAAATCGCCATCGTGCGTCGCCAAATGATCGGCGTCGACATTGGTGACTATCGCGATCATCGGTTGCAAATGCATGAACGAGGCATCGCTCTCGTCCGCTTCGGCGACCAGATATTTTCCCGCGCCCAAACGCGCGTTCGTGCCCGCGCTCTTCAATCGTCCGCCGATAACAAAAGTCGGATCGAGCCCGCCTTCCGCCAATAAACTCGACACCATGCTGGTCGTCGTGGTCTTGCCGTGCGTGCCGGCGACCGCAATCGAATAACGAAAGCGCATCAACTCGCCGAGCATTTCCGCGCGTTTGACAATGGGAATACGTTGCGCGTGCGCCTCCACGACTTCAGGATTGTCTGAGGCGACCGCGGTGGATACCACCACCACATCGGCATTGGCTACGTTTGCCGCGCTGTGACCCAACTTGATTTTTGCGCCTAAACTTTCCAAGCGGCGCGTGACTGCGTTGGGTTTCAAATCGGATCCCTGAACTTGATAGCCGAGATTCAGCAGCACTTCGGCAATGCCGCCCATGCCCGCACCGCCGATACCGACGAAGTGAATGCTGCCGATGCGCCGCATGCGATCGTTCATCACAGCGCTCATGCGGTACCTCCCGCAACGGCTATGCAGGTGTCGGCCAGGCGGACGTCGGCGTCCACGATCGCTTGCGCGCGCGCATTGCGCGCCATTCGCAATAGTCGTTCGCGACCGGCGCTGAACAATTTTTCCAACTCTTGTGCTAAGCGCTGTGGCGTCAATTCGGTTTCCGGAATCAACACCGCCGCATCGGATTGCACTAAAAATTGCGCGTTGCGAGTTTGATGATCGTCAACCGCCTGCGCGAATGGAACAAACACCGCGCCGACTCCCGCTGCCGCAAGCTCGGAAACGGTGAGCGCACCGGCACGACAGACAACTAAGTCCGCCCAACCGTAGGTGTGCGCCATATCGTCGATGAATGCGCGCACTTGCGCAATGACACCATGCTGCCCATACACGTCGGATGTGTGTTGCAGGTGACGCTCACCCGCTTGATGAATCACTTGCGGTCGCAATGCCTCGGGCAGCAGCGCAAGTGCCGCAGGGACTACGGCGTTTAAGCGTGCCGCGCCTTGACTCCCGCCCATGACAAAGAGATGCAACGGACCTTGGTGCTCCGCAAAACGCAATTCCGGCGGCGACAGTTGCACGATCTCGCGCCGCACCGGATTCCCCACCGCTTGCGCTTGAGTCGCGCTTGAAAAACTATTTGGAAATGCTTCGAGTACGCGCGTTGCAAGATGCGCCAATAATCTATTGGTCATTCCGGCCACGGCGTTTTGCTCGTGAATCACCAGCGGCTTGCGCAGCAACCACGCGGCGATGCCACCCGGTCCGGAAACAAATCCACCCGCGCCGAGAACGACATCGGGACAGCGGCGACGAATCACTTGAATGCTCTGGCCGATCGCGCGCAACAAACGAAACGGCGCGAGTACCCAGGTCAGCAAACCTTTGCCGCGCACGCCGCTAAATGAAATCCATTCCATCGGGATTTGCGCGGGCGGCACCAAACGCGCTTCGAGTCCTCGCTCGGTACCCAGCCACACCGGTTCGAATCCGCGTTCACGCAACACGCGCGCGGCGGCGAGCGCCGGAAATACATGGCCGCCGGTTCCGCCCGCCATAATGAGAACAGTGCGCGAAGCCGCACTCGTCGATGCTAGACGCGTCATGCGTCGCGCTCCTTGATGCTTGCGGCACGCGGTATCGCGGTACGGCCGGACAAACTCGATTCGTGATGAATGCGCATCACGAGCCCCAACCAACCGAGCGTCACCAACATGCTCGAACCGCCGGATGACAAGAACGGCAATGTGAGGCCCTTGGTCGGCAACAATCCCATGTTCACACCGACGTTGACGATGGTTTGCAGCGCAAGCCAAATACCAAACGACGCCGCAACAAAAGCTTGATATGAAAGCCCCGCCACCGCCGCGAGTCGCGATATATGCAGCGCCCGCGCGACAACCACCGCAACCAGCGCAAGCATAGCGATAACGCCAACCAATCCGAGCTCTTCGGCAAGCACTGCAAACACAAAGTCGGTGTGTGCTTCCGGCAAGTAAAATAATTTTTGCACACTCGATCCAAGGCCAACACCGAACCATTCGCCGCGACCGATCGCGATCAACGATTGCACGAGTTGAAAACCCTTACCAAACGGATCGTCGAACGGATTTGCGAAATTAGTGACACGCGCAAGACGATAAGGCGAGACGATCGCGAGCAACGCCAATAAGGCGATGGCGACTGCCGCGATTCCAAGGAAGTGCCGCAGCTTGACGCCGGCGAGGAACAATATGCCCATGCCGGTTGCCAACATGACGGCGGCTGCGCCCAGGTCCGGCTCAAGTAAAAGCAAAGCCGCCGCAACACCGAGAACGGCGAGCGGCTTGACGACGCCCTGCACGCTCTCACGCAATTCGTCTTGCCGTCGCACAATGTAACTTGCGAGATACATCAGAAGCAGCACGCGCGCCAGCTCGGACACTTGAAAGTACATGAGACCGGTTGGAAGCCAACGCCGACTGCCGTTTACTTGATGACCGACGCCGGGAATCAGCACAATTGCCAACAGTGCGAAGGCCACGATCAAAAGTGGAAACGCCAGCCGTTGCCACAAAGCGGTTGGGAACATGCACATGACGGTAGCCGCCGCACCGCCGAGCACAATGGCGATGACTTGGCGTTTCAAATAATAGAAGGGGTCGCCGAAGTCGTTGGCTGCAACGGTGATCGACGCCGAAGTCACCATAATTAAACCGAACAACAACAGTCCCGCGACAGCGAGTGTCAGCGGCGCATCGAACGTGAATCGTCGCGAACGAGTGCCGGAGCGCGCGAATGTCAGCGTGGCGGCGCTCATGCTTGCAACTCCCGAGGTTGCAACTCTCGTACCGCAGCAGCAAACGATTCGCCGCGATGCGCGTAATCGCGAAACATATCGAGACTTGCGCAAGCAGGCGACAACAAAACAGTATCGCCGGACAGCGCAACGCCTGCGGACCGTGCAACAGCGCTTGCCATACTGCTCGCGAATTCGCATTTGCAAACGTGCGCCAACGCGGCCGCCAATTGTTTAGCATCTTGACCGATAAGCACGACGAGCCGCACTTTTCCTTTGAATGCGGCGGCAAGCGGCGCGAAATCTTGTCCCTTGCCTTGACCTCCAGCGATCACGATCAATGGTCCGCTCATGCCGGTGACCGCCGCCAGCGTCGCGCCGACATTGGTACCTTTGGAATCGTCGATATAACGTACGCCTTTGACTTCGGCGACTAACTGCGCGCGATGCGGCAATCCCGAAAAATCGCGCAGTGCATTAACGCACGCGCCGCGGTCGAGTCTTAGCGCTTCGCAGATCGCCAATGCGGCAAGCGCATTGGCCGCATTGTGTAAGCCACTCAATTTCAATTCCGACATCGCAATCAACGGCACGCCGTGGCGTGTCAACTCGACGTCCGCGCCGACGCCTTTGATCGAATAAGACGCATCGCTATTTTGGCGTACGCTAAAGCTAATCGTCGTTTGATCGTGCTTTGGCATTGCGCGCACGCGTTCGTCGTCAGCATTGATGACGGCAATCTCGGCGCGATCGAAGATGCGGGCCTTCGCGGCGGCATACGCATTCATATCGTCGTAACGATCGAGATGATCGGCCGTGACATTGAGCACCGCCGCGGCAACGAGTTTGAGCGAATGCGTAGTCTCGAGTTGATAGCTCGATAGTTCGAGCACATAAAGTTCGGGCGTTGCGGTTTCGAAAAGATCAAGCGCCGGCCTGCCGAGATTTCCACCCGCTAACGTGCGTTTGCCGGCGACATCGGCCATGTGTGCAACCATCGTGGTTACCGTGCTCTTCCCATTGGTGCCGGTGATTCCGACCACCGGCACATTGGCGCTGCGAGCAAATAACTCGATGTCGCCGATGATGGGAATATTGCGCCGCATCGCCGCCTGCAGAATCGGTTCACGCAACGACACGCCAGGCGAAGCGATAACTTCGACGGCATCTTCCAGAACAGACACATCGAATCCACCAACGCGAATCTCGATTTCCGGCGCCAGTTTTTGCAGCGCTGTAATCTCGGGCGGCGTACTGCGACTGTCGATCACCGTGACGCGCCGATGTCGCTCGTGCAAATAACGCGCGCACGATAACCCGGTCTTTCCCAGACCGACAATTACTGTTTTTGCGTTCGACTTTTGCACTAGTTACCCAACTCGACGTTGCGATGCTTTCGGTCGAAGACTTCTTTCAGGGCCGCCGTAAACCCGTCCATGGGGGCTGCCACAAAAACATCCTGTTTTTGAGGCCCCTGAAAGAAGTCTTCGACCGAAAGCATCGCAACTTCACTCGCTACACATCGCGGCGTTGCCATCACCTTACCTTTAAGGTGGCCAAGCCAACCAAAACTAAAATCACCGTCAATATCCAAAAGCGCACGATCACTTTCGGTTCGGCCCAGCCTTTCAATTCGAAGTGGTGATGAATCGGCGCCATCTTGAAAATTCGCTTGCCGCGAAGTTTGTAAGAGCCCACTTGCAACATCACGGATACGGTTTCCATCACGAACACGCCACCCATGACGAACAGCACGAGCTCCTGCCGAACGATGACGGCAACGACGCCGAGTGCCGCGCCGAGCGCAAGCGCGCCGATGTCGCCCATGAATACTTGTGCGGGATAGGTGTTGAACCACAAGAACCCGAGCCCGGCGCCAACTAGCGACGCACAGAAAACCAACAGCTCGCCGGTGCCGGGCACATGAGGAATGCCGAGGTATTCGGAAAACACGGCGTTACCGGTGAGATACGCGAACACACCGAGTGCGCCGCCGACCAAGACGGCGGGAAGTATGGCGAGGCCATCGAGACCATCGGTGAGATTGACGCCATTGCTTGAACCGACGATGACGAAGTACGTCAACGCAATGAAGCCGACGCCGAGCGGTAGTTCAACGGTCTTGAAAAAGGGAACATAAAGCGCCGTCTCGACCGAAGACTTTGCCGTGTAGTACAGAAATACCGCGCAACCCAATGCGATCAGCGATTGCCAGGAATACTTGTAGCGGCCGATTAGTCCGCGACTATTGCCAACCACCAGCTTTAGATAGTCGTCCCAGAAACCGATCAAACCAAATGCCAACGTCACAATCACCGTGACCCACACAAAGCGGTTACCGAGATCTGCCCACAATAATGTTCCCGCAGTGATGGCCACTAAGATCAACGCGCCACCCATCGTCGGCGTTCCTTTCTTTTGCAAATGCGACTGCGGACCGTCGCTGCGGATGTTTTGCCCGATTTGCCGCTGCGTAAATTTCTTGATCATCCACGGCCCAATGGCGAACGACAATACCAATGCCGTAAGCGCCGCCAAGATCGCACGCAACGTGAGATAGCTGAAGACACGGAAGCCGGAGATGTGCGTTTCGAGAAATTGCGATAGATAGAGGAGCAAGATGAGGTACCTTTTCGTTTTAGTTATTCGACGCCTTAGTGTCCATTCGACGCCGCAGGCAAACCGACGCTCAATGCCGCCGACACTTTTTCCAGGCGATTGGCCCGCGACCCTTTGACCAGCACTGTCACATTGGGATGCAATTCGTTCTGCAATTTTGCGATTAAGGAATCGGCGCTACCGAACCAAACAGCACCGGGACCGAACGCGTCGACGGCAAAGCGCGTGCGCGTACCGACTGCGAATAATTTCTTGACCTTCGCTACACGTGCGTACTCGCCCATCTCGGCGTGCAATTCATTGTCGCCTTCACCGAGTTCCAACATGTCGCCGAGCACCAACCAGTGTTCGCCGGGCAAACCGACCAACGCGTCGATACCGGCGCGCAGTGAACTTGGATTCGCGTTGTAGGAATCGTCGAGGAGAAATGCGCCGTGCAATGCCGGCAACAAATTCAATCGCCCCTTCACCGCGCGCATCGCGGCGAGGCCGACCGAAATATCGTTCAGTGCCGCGCCTGCCGTTTGCGCGGCGGCGGCGGCGCCGAGCGCATTGCGTAAGTTATGCAGGCCCGCTAGCGCTAACGTGCACGCGCACGCGCCCAACGGAGTTTGCAACTCGAAGGCGAAGTGAAACCCGTCGGTGCTCATTTGCGTTCGTACGCTTCGCGCCCATACGTCAGCGACTTGTGTGAGACCGAAAGTAAGCACTCGTTGCGCGCTCGTCGTCTCGCGCCATAATTCGGCGAAGGCATCGTCTGCATTGACGATCGCGACGCCATCACGCGGCAGTGCGCGTAACAACTCGCCCTTGCCGCGCGCGACGCCATCGAGTCCGCCGAATCCTTCTAGGTGCGCCGCACCCGCGTTGGTGATGATGCCAATCGTCGGTTCAGCAATGGCGCTCAACGCGGCAATCTCGCGTTGATGATTCGCGCCCATCTCGATGACGGCGGTGCGATGCTCCGCGGTCAATCGCAATACGGTCGCCGGAACACCGAGGTGATTGTTCAAATTGCCCTGAGTCACCAAACATGGGCCGAGACGTGACAAAATCGAACCGACCATTTCCTTGGTGGTCGTCTTACCGTTACTGCCGGTGATCGCCACCACGGGAATACTGAACTCGCGTCGCCATGCGAGTGCGAACCTCGATAGCGCTTGTAGTACATCCGGTACGACCACTTGTGGAATCGGCAGCGGCAACTCTCTTTCAACCAAAGCACCGACCGCGCCACGTTGTATGGCCGCCGACACGAATTCGTGGCCGTCGAAACTCGGCCCCTTGAGTGCGACAAATAGTGCGCCGCCGTTCAAGGTTCGCGAGTCGATCGAAACGGAAGTGAACGGAAAATTCGCGCCGATAAGACGGCCGCCGCTGACCTGCGCAAGATCGCCTAAGGTGTGCGCGATCATATTGTCATTCCCAAGCACTTGCGCGCGACTTCGCGGTCGCTGAAATGTTTCACATTGCGGCCGACGATTTGATAGTCCTCGTGACCTTTACCCGCGATCAATACCAAATCGTTGCCGGACGCCATGGCAACGGCGCGCGCGATGGCTTTGGCGCGATCGCGTTCGATCGTCGCTGCATCCGGCTTAGTAAATCCCTGCAAAATGTCCGCAACAATGGCATCGGCGTCTTCGGTGCGTGGGTTGTCGTCGGTGAGCACGACGGAGTCGGCGAACTGTTCGGCGATTTCGCCCATGAGCGCTCGCTTACCGGCATCGCGATCGCCGCCGCAGCCGAATACGCAAATCACTTTTCCTTTGCTGTGACTGCGCGCGGTTTGCAGCGCTTTACTCAACGCATCGGGCGTGTGCGCGTAGTCAATCACCACTAGCGGCTTATTCGGCGCGATGACGGTCTCCATGCGTCCGGGAGGTGCGCCGCATCGACCGAGCGCGGATACCGCTTCGGCCACAGACACGTTAAGACCCAACATGACAGAGAGTACGCCGAGCAAATTTTCCGCATTGAAATCGCCGATCAGCCGAGAGTTGAGCTGACCGGCCCCCCAACTGCCGTCGA
>JAYTQU010000181.1:0-2058 GCA_043746555.1 Pseudomonadota bacterium
GAGAGAATTTTCAATGCACCCGCCGATAAAGCAGCCGCCCAAGCCAAACCTAAATCCGCTTCTTAATAGACGCGCGGCGCCGTTGCTGATGCTGTGTCCGTTGCTGGCGGTGAGCGATTCGATCATCAACGCACTCGGACTCAGTGTTGTGGCAATCTTGGTCACGATGATCGCGAGCATTCCGCTCTCGCTCGCTCTCCAACGTCTGCCCGAATACGGACGCATCGCCACCGCCGTAGCAATTGTGGCCGCAGTCGTCACCACCGCCGTACTGTCGATCGACGCCTACGTTCACGAATTGTATTTAGCTATCGGCGCGTATTTACCGTTGTTGGTCGCCGGTGGACTGTTAATCGCTCGCTACGATGTCGCGAGGCCAAGCGAACATCGGCGGACCTTAATTCTTGCCGGTTTGCGCACTGGCCTCTTTTTTTCCGCAGCGCTATTAATCTTGGGCGCCGCACGAGAATTCGTCGGCCATGGTTCGCTGTTAGCTGGCGTGCATGCGTTACCCCTCTTTGGCGCAAAGCGTTTTGAGACACAATTCTTCCACACCGATTTGGGATTTGTGCTGGCAACGCTGCCGCCGGGCGCATTTATCGCGATGGGCCTGTTGTTCGCCGTTCGCAACGTAATTCGAAACCGCAACAAGACTCCCGTCAAATAACGCTAGCCAAATGACGCCCGCCAAGCGCATCGAATTATTCAAACGACTGCAATCGGTTAATCCGCAACCGTCGACCGAGTTGCGCTATCAAACGCCATTTGAATTACTGATCGCGGTGATCCTCTCCGCACAGGCAACCGACAAAAGCGTCAACATCGCAACGCGCACGTTGTATACGATTGCCAGCACACCACAGGCGATATTCGATTTAGGTGTTGAGGGATTGTCCCGCTACATCAAGACCATTGGCCTCTACAACTCCAAGGCCAAGAACATCATTGCAACCTGTCAATTGCTACTCGACAACCATGGCGGCGAAGTGCCGCGCACGCGCGAAGAACTCGAAGCGCTTCCCGGCGTCGGCCGAAAAACCGCCAATGTGATATTGAACACGGCCTTTGGCGAACCGACCATCGCCGTCGATACACACATTTTCCGCATTTCAAATCGTCTGGGACTTGCACCGGGAAGAACGGTTCGCGCAGTCGAAGACAAGCTGCTGAAAGTTGTGCCGACGGAATTCATGCGCGACGCACATCACTGGCTCATTCTTCACGGTCGCTACGTGTGTAAAGCGCGTAAACCGGATTGCCAACACTGCATCGTCGTCGACCTGTGCGACTACAAGGATAAGATCTTGACTACCTCGAATCCAAAACGCCGCATCCTCGGGAAACACTTAAAAGCTCGCAGCAATAAGTAAGGTTTACCGACTCTTAAAGGGCATCAGTCTGCCGGCGGGTCAACAAGTGATTTTCGTCGCGCGAAAGATGGTGCGATAGATCGAGTGGCGCGCGGTTTACAACTTCGTTTATTGGTTCAGCGCTTGCAATACTTCATCGGCAAAGTAGCCGACCGGTATCGTGCCCTGTTTCATGAATTCCAGATGAAAACGTCGTGTCGGAAATTTCGCGCCGAGTGTCTCTTGCGCTTTGGCGCGCAACGCCAATATCTGCTCCTTGCCCAAGCAGGGTCAGTAGGATTCCGAGATACCACCTGAAGTCCACTGTGTCGCAAACTGTTGGTCCAACTTCGAGTCGCCACGCGCCACCAACGCCGCTTTGATGCGTGCAGCTAATTGGCGGTTCTCTTTGTAGATCGATAGCGCCGTCAACGCCGCTTCCGCCGCGCCACTGGAACCTTCCGCAATCAGGGCCAGCAACCACTCGAATGCCGCATCGCTACGATGCAGCGCGGCGGCACGAGTGAGTATGCGTTTCTGCTCAGGACTTACAAAAGCCGCTTCCGACGCTTGGCGCAAACACGTGAATGCTTCCGGCAGTTGCGATTCGCCAAGTGCTATAGCGGCATACTCGCGCAACGCGTCATCGGCATGAGAAAGATAATTTGCGACCATCGGTAGCGCATCGATGGACGCGACCTCCAACAAT
>JAYTQU010000182.1:0-4363 GCA_043746555.1 Pseudomonadota bacterium
TATCCTCGGCATTCTCAATAAACCCGACGCGCAAATTATTTTTGTCGATACGCCGGGTCTGCACAGTAATGAACGGCGCGCCATGAATCGCTATATGAACCGCGCCGCTCGTGCTTCGCTTGCCGATGCGGATGTGAATCTGTTCGTCGTCGAAGCGCTGACTTGGACGGAAGAAGATGCACAAGTGCTGGAATATCTAAAGCACTGCGGTCGACCGATCGTACTGATCGTCAACAAAGTCGATACCATCTATCCTAAAGAGCGCTTGTTGCCTTACATGCAGGAGATGTTGCGCAAGTGCGAGTTCGTCGCGATCGTGCCGCTCTCCGGACTAAAGCGCAATGGAGTCGACGAATTGCCGGAGTTGCTGGCCGAACACCTGCCGTTGTCGACGCCGCATTTTCCCTTGGAGCAGATTACCGATCGCAGCGATGAGTTCCGCATCACCGAGACGATCCGCGAAAAGCTTACCTGGAGACTCAATCAAGAGTTGCCTTACGGCATCACAGTGCAAATCGAACGTCTTACGAAGGACGAGGGACGACTGGTCATCAATGCCGTTATTTGGGTGGAGCGTGCGGGTCAAAAGGCGATCGTTATCGGTCAAGGCGGCGAGCGCTTGAAGGAAGTGGGCCGTGCTGCGCGGTTGGAACTCAAACACCTCTTTAACAAGCCGGTTCATTTGGAACTGTGGGTCAAGGTAAAGGAAAATTGGTCCGATAGCGAAGCTGCGTTGCGTCAGTTGGGATTCGAATAATATGCACGTCGCGCCGACCAATCCGCATGTGAGCGCCAATCAAAGTGCGACGCATCGAGTGCAACTGCAGCCGGCCTACGTATTGCATCATCGGCCGTATCGCGACACCAGCCGCATTCTGGAATTGTTCACTCGCGATCATGGTCGTCTCACCGTATTCGCACGCGGAGCGCGCGGCGGCAAGAAACTGGCCGGTTCGCTCGCGTCGGTATTGCAGCCCTTTCATCGTGTGTTGGTGAGTTACGGCGGACGCGGTGAAGCAGGGCAGTTGACGGGTGCCGAATTCGACGGCGCGCTGTGCGAATTGCCCAGTGCGCGAATGTTGAGCGGCTTTTATCTCAACGAGTTACTGATGCGCTTGTTCGAGCGGCATGATACGCACGCCGATGTATTCGATTTGTACGACGCGACACTTATGCAATTAATGAGCAATGAATGCGACGAGTCTCGAGTGTTGCGCGTCTTCGAGAAACGTCTTTTGGATATGATCGGCTACGGATTGCTTTTGGATCGAGAGGCACATAGCGGCGCGGCGGTTGAGGGAGATAGTTTGTATCGCTATATTCCCGAGCGCGGCGTCACACGCATCGACGGTGTGGCCGAGGGGCCGATGATATTTTCGGGCGCGTCGTTACTGGCGTTGAGTTGCGAGAACCTGGCGAATCACGCCGCACGCACCGATGCACGCCGTTTGTTGCGCGCCGCGCTGGATCAGTATCTGAGCGGCCGCGAACTCCGCAGTCGCGAAGTTCTCGGCGCGTTGCGAAGAATGCAGGGGGCGAGGCCCGCAACTCGGAGCACGGGACAGGAAGGAGTTTGAGCGAAGCGGTTATGCAATCAATACACCTCGGCGTCAACATCGATCACGTCGCCACGCTTCGGCAAGCGCGCGGCACGAAGTATCCCGATCCATTGCTCGCGGCATTGCTCGCGGAACAATCCGGTGCGGATAGCATCACCTTGCATCTGCGCGAGGATCGCCGGCATATTCAAGATCGCGATGTTCGCTTGTTCAAGGATGCATTGCAGACGCGCATGAATTTGGAAATGGCTGCGACCGCCGAAATGCTGAAGATCGCGTGCGAGATCAAACCGCAGGATGTGTGTCTCGTACCCGAGAAACGCAATGAAGTCACCACCGAAGGGGGCCTCGATGTCGTCGGTCAGCGCACGGCGATGGCGGATGTCTGCGCGCAACTTAAGTCGGCCGGGATCCGTGTATCGTTATTCATCGATCCCGACCGAAAACAGGTCGACGCGGCGATGCAAGCCGGTGCGCCCGCGATCGAGCTGCATACCGGATCGTATGCGGATCATCGCGGTACCGAGCAAGCGCGCGAGTTGTCGCGTCTCATAGATGCGACGCGATACGCGTCTTCACTGGGTCTTGTCGTGAACGCCGGGCACGGGCTGCACTACCATAATGTCCAGCCGATCGCTGCGATTCTCGAAATCGTCGAACTCAATATCGGTCACTCAATCGTTGCGCGCGCGGTATTCGATGGATTGGCGAACGCCGTACGCGAGATGAAACGCCTGATGGTCGCGGCGCGAGCGTAATCGTCGGTTGCAATGCGGCGTTGACCGCCGACACGACAGTCGGTACCGTGCGGCGCATAACTTAAGTCAAGCGCGGTTCTCCATGCACGTCTTCGCCTTCGATATTGAAACCATTCCCGACGTCGAGTTAGGTCGGCGCGTGTTCGATCTTCACGATCTCACCGATAAGCAAGTCGGCTACGTGATGCAGACCAAGCGTCGGCAGGAAAGCGGCAGCGATTTTCTGCCCTACGAACAACATCGCATCGTTGCGATATCGGTGGCGCTGCGGTCGCGCGATGCATTTAAGGTGTGGAGTCTTGGCGAACCGGAGGCTTCAGAGGCGGAACTTATTCAACGCTTTTTTGACGGCATAGAAAAATACACGCCGGATTTGGTCTCATGGAACGGCGGCGGTTTCGATTTACCGGTGCTGCACTACCGCGCACTTAAGCACGGCATCAGCGCGCCGCGCTACTGGGAAGTCGGCGACGAAGATCAGTCGTTTCGCTGGAATAACTATCTCAATCGATTTCACTGGCGGCATTTGGACTTGATGGACGTGATGTCCGGCTATCAGGCCCGAGCGCGTGCGAGTCTCGAAGATGTATCGCTATTGCTCGGGCTGCCCGGCAAGCTCGGCATGAGTGGCGACAAAGTCTGGGACGCGTATCTCGATGGACAACTCAAAGCGATTCGCGACTATTGCGAAACCGATGTGCTCAATACCTACCTCATCTTTCTCCGATTCGAGTTGATGCGCGGCAAGATGGATTGGGATCGCTATGCGGTCGAGTGTGAGAAAGTACGCGAAGTGCTTCAAGCGGCACCGCAATCGCATCTGCAAGAGTTTCTGTCCGCTTGGCCGACGGCGTCGTATGCCAAACCCGTGCGATGAGTAGGCCGGGGCCGCTGCGCAATCGCGCCGTTGAGCTGGTGACGATTGTCGATCTATCGCACGAAGGTCGCGGCGTCGCACGGGTCGACGGCAAGGCGATTTTCGTCGACGATGCGTTGCCGGGCGAAGTCGTCGAGATCGTGCGCGTGCGTCGTATGCGCAGCTACGACGAGGCGCGTCTGGAAAAAATCATCGAGACATCGCCGGATCGCGTCACGCCAAAATGCGCGCACTACGGAATGTGCGGCGGTTGCGCGCTTCAACACGTGAGCAGTGAGTGGCAATTAGCGCAGAAGCAGAAGCAGCTCTTAGAAGAACTCGCACGTATCGGTCATGTGCAACCCAAGGAAGTATTGCCGCCGTTGCAGTCTGGAGCGTGGAATTATCGCCGTCGCGCGCGATTAGGCGTTCGTTGGGTTTTTAAGAAAGAAAAAACCTTGGTCGGATTTCGCGAACGCAACACGAGCTTCATTGCGGAATTGAAATCCTGCGTTGTGTTACGCGCGCCGCTCGACCAGCTCATCGAGCCGCTGAGTGCAATGATCACAGGACTCAGTATCCGGGCGCGATTGGCGCAAATTGAAGCCGCAGTCGCAGACAATCGAACGGCATTGGTGTTTCGAGTGCTTGACGAACCCACACTTGAGGATCGAGATGCGATGTCGGCGTTCGGTGTCGTGTACAACGTCGATATCTATTTGCAACCGGGCGGTTATGAGACGATCGCACCGCTTTCCGCCGATCCGCAGCCGCTTTGCTATCGCTTGCCTAAGTTCGATTTGGAATTGCAATTTCAGCCTGTCGATTTTATTCAAGTGAACGGCGAACTCAACGAGCGCATGACCGAACTCGCCGTCGAGCTGTTACAAATAGAAGCCGGCCATCGAGTCCTCGATTTGTTTTGCGGCGTGGGTAATTTCTCGCTGCCGCTGGCGCGACGGGCGCAACGAGTGCTTGGACTTGAAGGCGATACGGGACTCGTGGAACGTGCGCGTGCCAATGCGAGTCGTAATGGCATTTCGAACGCCGAATTTTTGGCGGCGAACTTGATGGCCGACGAACAGAATGCGCCGTGGACTCGCGAGCGATTCGATCGTGTGCTCATCGATCCGCCACGAGCGGGCGCACGAGAAGTTTTGTCGATGATCGCTAACTGTGGCGCGCAACGT
>JAYTQU010000183.1:0-7004 GCA_043746555.1 Pseudomonadota bacterium
TATGAACACTCAGCCCCTGCGTAACAAGACGGTATCTATCGGCCTTTGCCTTGCGGCAGCCATGGTTGTAACCGCGTGTCAGCAACAGAGTGCCGCGCCGGCTCCATCACCTGCGCCGCAAACGAAGGCCGAGTCAGCGTTCAAGCTTGTCGCCGGCGTTCAGGACATCATGGCGCTTGAAGTCGATCCTTCCGCCGACGCGTTATGGGAATCCGTGAGTACGACGGTTGCAAAGGACGGCACTCACGAACACAAGCCGACAACGGAAGCGGATTGGTTAAAGGCGCGAGGTCATGCTTTGGTTCTCATCGAAGCGTCGAATCTCTTGGTGATGGACGGACGGAAAGTCGCTCGCGAGGGAGTACAGAAGTTGGAAGACCACGGCACGCCGGGCAATCTCTCCCCACAAGAGTCGCAAAAGGCCATTGACGAGAATCGGGCGGAATTCGTTTCGTTCGCCAACGCACTGCGCGGTGCCGGCGAACAGTTTCTAACGGCGATCGAAGCTAAGAACGCACAGGGAGAGATGGACGCGGGCGCGACGATGGATCAGGTGTGCGAGGGCTGCCATTTGAAGTTTTGGTATCCCGGTCAAAAGATTCCGCGCTTTCCGAACGAAGCGCCGGAAGTCGATCAGCCGGAAGTCAATAAGAAATAGTTGCAATCCATGATTGTTCGGAAGAGGTTCCGACAAATCAGGAGAGCAACAAATTGGAGAAACCTGAGTGGGGGAAATCGGGGTGCGTACTCGTTTCCAATCCCAGTTACGCTTCGCTGCGAATCATTCGCCCAATGTTGGGTAGCACGTAAGCGCCTTGCGGTCCGTAAGTCGGTTGCGATTGCGAGCGACCGGTGATGATGGTGAGGATGCCTTCGACGCGTTTCAAACGCGCGGTAACGATCATGCCGTTGCGGTCGTTGCGTTGACGGCAGCGCGTAGCGTGTTCCGCGCAGTCCGACCAATACGAGCGAAGCGTTCCATTCGGATCGCACCACTTGATCAATGCTTCAAGTCCCAATAGATCGGCTGTCTTGCCCGACATGCGACACAGCGAGCGACGTTCGTCTTCGATACGCACCAACTCGCCCATGCAAGTTTGGCGTTCTTCTCCGGCTTTTTCCAAGCCATCGATGTCGTTGCTGCTGAGATAGCGGTGCTCGTTGTCGAGCAGCACTTCCAATTGCGCGAGCAGCCGCGACTCATCGCTCATCAAGCGGGTGAGATGTTCGCGGCAGAGTTCGGCATCCATGATAACTATATCCGAAGGATTGACGATTCGATTCTATGAGGCTGTGGCGACGGCTATCGAAACCGTGTCATCCAATATTGGTCAGTTCTTTTTCCATGCGGATGAGTTTCTCCGCGATTCGGTTGGGCGACACTTGATACGTTCCTGCTTCGATGGAACTACGAATCTGTGCGACCTTGGCTTGATCCACATCGGGCAGCGTGCGAATCGCTTGTTCCAATGCGGCGAGTTGACGAGCAGAATCGGTGATGCGCACGCCTTCGTTGCTCGATGCGGGCTTTGCAGCTACGGCTGTATTTGCATCGGTCGCACTTTTCGTACGCTTAACGCCGGACTCGGACGATAACTGCACAGGCCGATTATCGACGCCTCCGCTACCAATCTTGTTTGTCACAACACATGCTCCTGACTGCGCTAAACAGTCTACTTGGTGTCAGTAACGGCGATGGACGGCGAAACTTTAGCCGCTCAAACCCGTTTGTCGAAAAAACTTGCCGTTAGGTCTGATCTCTCGCTCAGGGAATCCAGCAACCGCATCGATCACTACCCGATCGACGTTGGCAGTCGGTATGAAACGCTTTGACTGCGATGTTTGCAAGCGTAGCGCGCGATGGCGGCGAAACTGTGCGATGCCTCACAGACCGACCCTGACGAGATTCCCGGATTCGATCGTTCCTTCGACTACTTTAAGTGAACTGCGATTTTGCACGCGCACTCGATCCGCCAAACCGCCGTCCGCGAGTGCGAGGCCGGACGCGCGAACGGAAACGCCGTCGTCTGCGCCGCCATACACCAACAAGACTTCCTGGCCGCGCTTAACCAGTAGGTCGCGTGTGAGTAAGTCGCCGTTCAATACCGAGCCGGTCGGCGCGGCGCGCTTTAAGTGTTGATCGTGTAGCGCGGAGAAATCGTTGGGATAGTTTGCGCCGAATCCCGGCACGCGACGCAGCTTCACGTCAATATCGTCGGTGCCGACATGAGCATCGCGTGGCAATGAGTGTCGTAAGATAAATACCGGTCGTTCCAACTCGACGCTGACCGGGACATAGAGTGTCCACGCACCGACGTTTTCATCGGTACAGCGAACGGCAATGGTGTTACGCGTCGCGATAGGAGCGCCGTTCAATGTGAATGCACGTAATGCGTTGCCGCAGTCTGCGAGCTGCAATCGCTGGTCGAGATCGGCTGCGGTGACGATCAGCTCCACTTTGCCGTCACGCGGTAAATCGGCTGAAACGTAGGACGGCGCGGCGTCGCGCACATATTGTTCAGCCGCATCGCGGATCGACTGGAGCGACTGCCAGCTACGCGATTGTGCTTTTGCCGCACTGGCGGTGATACTGAAAATCAACATGCCGAGCAAGGCGATAAAGATAACGCGAACGATCACCAACGCGAGATCTCGCGTGCGCCATGCGCCACGTTCGAAGCGAGCCGCCCCGTGACGAAACGATCGTCGTGAGCCATCCCAATGCGAATCGCTATAGCGAGAGTCGCTGTAACGAGAGTTAACGTAGCGAGAGTTAATGTAGCGAGAGTGAGCCATGGGGCTGTCAACTTTCTGGCGAACGCACAACCGTTCGCATCGAAAGCAGCAATTGGCATGCCAAAAGTTTTAATTGACTTGTCGGCGGCTGAAGAGCGGCAAAAAGCGAGACGCGCAACTCGCATGTCTTAGCAATCGAATGAACGGTGTCGCATTTGTATGTCGAAATGATCGCGCATCGCCGGTCGCCTATCGGTGTGTGTGCAGCTAGAAATAGAGTTACACCTTGCCATGACGCGGCAACCGCTTGCCATGCGCCTGTGCGCAGTGTCGCGTTCTTAAAAGAGAATATCCTGCAATCCGCACGCAAAACGCCTTTGCGCGCGCGTGGCACGTCGCTTGCTAGTACATCGGCAAGACAGATTTTCGACGGTGACTCACGTGTCCGATCTCAATAACTATCTCGGCATTCATCCGGCAGCCTTGAGGATAAGCGCGCAACGTAACGAATTGCTCGCGAATAATTTGGCCAACGCCGACACGCCGAAGTTCAAAGCGCGCGACATCGATTTTCGCAGTGCGCTGGCCGCGGCAGCCGGCGCAAATAACGCAGGAGCACCTATGCATATGGTTGCGACCAACGCGCGACACATTTCAACCGGCAATGCGGCCGCCGGCGGCGAACCGGAGTTGAAATACCGAACGCCGTTGGCGCCATCGCTCGACGGCAACACCGTCGATGTTCAGCTTGAACAAGCCGCGTTCGCTCAGAACGCCGTGCGCTACCAAGCGTCGCTCACGTTCTTGAACGGCAAGTTTCGCGCGTTGATGACCGCGATTACCGGGCAATGATGAGGAAGTCGTTAGTCGTTAGCCAGAGGAAGAGATGATTGAGAGAGTCTTTTTAGTCGATTCGTTTGTCGGCGCAGCCATTCTGGCTAACGCCTAGCGACTGACGACTAACCACTTCGGAGCGCAGTGCATGAGTTCCTTCAAAATCTTCGACATCGCCGGTTCCGGTATGAGTGCGCAGTCGGTGCGACTCAATACCACGGCCAGCAATCTCGCCAATGCCGACAGCATTGGGTCCGATCCCAAACTTGTTTACAGGGCGCGTCATCCGATTTTCGAAGCGGTGCGAGCCGGCTTATTCAATGCAAACAGCGCGAGCGCCAATAGAAATAATCCAGGCGTTGCCGTTCGTGTGCGCGGCATCGTCGAAAGCCAAGCCGAACCGAGCGCGCGTTACGAGCCGGGAAATCCGTTGGCCGATGCTAAAGGCTATGTGTATGCACCCAACGTCAACACGATCGAGGAGATGACCGACATGATTTCCGCTTCGCGCTCGTACCAAAATAATGTCGAGGTCATGAACACGTCGAAGGACATGATGCTCGCGACTTTGAAGTTGGGCACTTAGAGCGAGTCGATTATTTAGTTAGCAATTGAGGGTTATCCATGAGTCTCACCACCGTCTCCGATCCGATTGCCGCGTTAGCCGCGCAACCGACGCCAACAGCGTCAACCACCAATATTGGCGCCAGCAATCAGCTCAATCAGAAGTCGTTTCTTCAACTCATGATCGCGCAGTTTAAAAATCAAGATCCGACCAAGCCGCAGGATCCAGCCCAGTTTCTCGGTGAATTGGCGCAATTCAGCACCGTGTCTGGCATTCAAGGTATGCAGACCTCGCTCAGCGCACTCTCAGACTCGTTGCGCTCTACCAACGTATTAAACGGCGCGACACTCGTCGGTCATTCGGTCTTGGCGCCGGGCGACACGTCTACGCTGACCGATAGCCAGGGTATCGGCGGCGCCGTCGACGTACCCGCGGGTGCAAGCGTCGTACAAATCAACGTGACCGATTCGTCGGGACAGTTAGTTCGTCGCTTCGATGCTCCAGCACAGCAAGGGCTAACGGATTTCACCTGG
Organism: Pseudomonadota bacterium; assembly: GCA_043746555.1. Classification (GTDB taxonomy): domain Bacteria; phylum Pseudomonadota; class Gammaproteobacteria; order Steroidobacterales; family Steroidobacteraceae; genus CAZQYC01. The sequence continues at coordinate 4,669 of JAYTQU010000183.1, forward strand.
GATGGCATCACCGATAGCGGCGTTCAAGCTGCGCCCGGCACGTATAAATTTTCGGCCGCCGCGAATGTCGGGGGTCAAGCGGAATCGCTGCCGATGCTTCTCAACACGCGGGTCAATAGCGTCACTGTCGATCCAACGACGAATGGTCTGACGCTAAACACGGGTCTGGGTTCGATTGCATTGTCCCACGTACGTCGGGTGATGTGAGTTAGGCAATTTTTTTGTGAGGTAATCGTATGTCGTTTTCCATAGCGCTGAGTGGATTGAATGCAGCTTCGACGGACTTGAACTCGACCGCCAATAACATCGCCAACTCATCCACGACCGGATTTAAAAGTTCGCGCACCGAGTTCGCGGAACTATTTGCCGTCTCGCCGCAAGGCACGGCGAATACGCAAACCGGAAACGGCGTGCGCGTCGCCGCCGTCGCCCAACAATTTTCGCAGGGCGCCATCGATGTCACCGGCAATAGCCAAGACATGGCGATCAGCGGTCAAGGTTTTTTTGTCGTGAGCGAAAACGGCGCGTTGACGTACACACGAGCCGGCGCTTTCCAAATCGACAACAGTGGATTTGTGGTGAACAGCAAGAATCAACACTTGCAAGCTTATCCGCCCAACGGTGCGGGTGGATTCAACACCGGCGGTCTCGCCGATTTGCAACTCAAGACCAGCGTGAGCGCACCCGCAGCGACAACCACTGCAAATGTGTTGTTCAATCTTCCGGCCAGCGCCACGGTGCCTACGGTCGCGCCGTTCGATCCCACTAACGTCAACACCTATAACGAAGCGACTTCGTTGACGGTGTACGACTCGTTGGGAGCCGCGCATACGTCCACTTTGTATTTCGATAAGACTGCGACCGCGAATCAATGGAATACGCGATTGTACGTCGACGGTAATGCAGTCGGCGTGCCGCAGACATTGCAATATTCGACGTCGGGTGCGTTAACAACGCCGGCAGGCGGCAAGGTTACTTTTCCGGCCTACACGCCCGCGACCGGCGCGGCACCATTGAATTTGACTTTCGACGTCTCGGGTACGACTCAATACGGAAATAGCTTCAGCGTAAATTCGGTCACTCAAGACGGATTCACGACCGGCCGCTTGATCGGCATCGACTTCGACTCGACCGGCGTCGTTCAAGCGCGTTTTACCAACGGACGTTCGACGCCGCTCGGGCAAGTGGCGCTGGCGAATTTTTCCAATCCACAGGGATTGCAACAACTCGACAACACCAATTGGGCAGAAACATTTTCTTCGGGTCAACCGCTAAACGGTCAAGCCGGAAATTCCGGTCTCGGATTGATTCAATCGGGCGCACTGGAAGCATCCAATATCGACTTGACTGCGCAGCTTGTGAACATGATTACGGCGCAGCGAAATTTCCAAGCGAATGCGCAAGTGATCTCGACCACCGATCAGATAACACAGACGATTATCAACATTAAGTAGTTCTAAATTGACCAGCGGCGTTTGGCATCCGGCCAGAAACCGCAGGTCGCAGGCAGGCAGGTAGGTTGTAACTATGGACCGCTTTCTTTACATCGCAATGTCGGGCGCCAAGGAAACGTTGCGCGCGCAGGCCGTGAACAATCACAACCTCGCGAATGCCAGCACCACGGGATTTCGCGCGGACCTATCGGCGTTTCAATCTCGCGCAGTTACAGGTTCGGGATTCGCATCGCGCGCCTATGCAATCAACTCGACCACGGGTATCGATACGACATACGGGGCAATGCAAACGACAGGACGAGATCTGGACGTTGCTATTCAGGGACAAGGATATCTGGCTGTGCAAGCACGCGATGGGACGGAAGCCTATACACGCGCCGGAGATTTGCGCGTCGATGCAAATGGCGTATTGAGCAACGGCGCGGGTCACATGGTGATGGGCACCGACGGGCCATTGACCGTGCCGCCGTACTCGTCAATCACTATTGGCGGTGACGGAACGGTATCCATTGTTCCGCTCGGGCAAACGGCGACGACGCTTAGCGCCATCGGTCGGCTCAAATTAGTGAATCCCGTTCCCAACGCGCTTCAGCGAGGCGACGACGGTCTGTTCCGAACCGCTGATGGCGCGCCGGCCGCAGCGGATGCATCGGTGCGCGTTGCTTCGGGAGTATTGGAGTCGAGCAACGTGAATATCGCCGACGCAATGGTCACGATGATTCAACTCGCGCGACATTTTGATTTGCAAGTCAAGGCGATGCGGACCGCGGAAGACAACGCAGCATCGTCGGCACAGTTGTTGAAGATGGCATGAGACGAAGGAGTTAGGAGCTAGTCGTTAGGAGTTAGCCGGAACAGACGCGACGTATTCCGGCTAACTCC
>JAYTQU010000184.1:0-7720 GCA_043746555.1 Pseudomonadota bacterium
CCAACATTTCGTTGAAACCATCTACCAACGCGCCAATCTCGTCGTTACCGGTTTTGTTGGCGCGCGCCTCGTAGTCTTGTCGCTCCGATACATGCCGCATCACTTCGACCAACTGTTGCAACGGCGTGGATAGCGATTTGTGTAGACGAACCGTAGCGGCATAGGCGACTGCCAACGCGGCAAGCATGATCACGATCGCAGTCCAGGCGTACAGCGCGAGCGTTTCGTAAAGTTGCGCGAGGCTCGCTTCGACGCGCACATAGCCGATCGTTTCGCCGTCGAGTCGAATCGGTGCGGTGGCGTCGAGATGATCGCCGTGAAAGGCGAGTTGCACGCCGCGTGAGTCGAACATCGGAGCACCGTCGAAGGCTTCGGCATGACGCGCAGCCACGGTTCGCAAATCGCTGAGGTGGACAGGGGCGTCGCTTTTGACGCGAGTGTGTTCAGCAATCGCATCGCCCGCCGCGGTGAAAATGTCGGCCACGGTCACCGATGGATCCGAACCCAAGCTGTTCACCAAAGTTTGCGCACCGGCGCGATCTTGAAATTCCGTGATCGCGGTGGCGTTAACCGCGGTGACTTGAGCAAGCGTGGCGATACGATTGGCAAGCTGTTCGCGATAGCCCACCGCTTCGAGCACACTTAATAAACCAATAGCGACTAACAACGCTGCGGCAGCGGTGGCTACAATGATGAAGCGTATTTTTTGCGCGACCGGCAGGCGCTTAAACCAACCGCTGCGAAATGACCCGCTGCTTGTCATGCGAGTGGCGACGCAACTAATCGCGCTACTCACGGCGCGCCTCCCACGACAGTCGCCAATTGCAGCAACTGCGCGCTGACCACTAAACCCGCTTGTTTGCTAACCGGCAAATTGAACGAGAAATGCACGCGTTGATCGCGCGTTAGCAACGCCAGCATGCCGCCGCGCAACGCGAAGTCCTCGACTTCGCCCACAGTGAGCACGGGCATGCCTTGCAATTTGCTCAACGCGTAGTCTGCGTCAGTGATCGAATCGCGGGGAAAAAATGCGGCGTGACATTGACGCAAATCGAGCATATCGCCGCTGACGCGGCGAACGGTGACAATGTGACCGTTGAGTTTGCGCCCGTCGAGCGGCGCGAAGGCGCGCAAGACGCTCGCATTGCCGGCCACGCAAATGACGAAGGGCGCGCCTGGGCTTGCAAACGATTGCGCCGGCCAATCGATAAATTTGGCGACGCGATACAACATTGCGGCTTTCACTTCGTGTTCGGTTGCAGGTGGAGCGGCGGTGGTTGCCGACCCAATTACCGACGAAAGCAGCAAAGCGAGTAGCGCTTTTGCGCCGAGCGATCGGCCAAGGCGTTGCAGTGAGTAACAGCGAGCAAGCGCGGCCATAACGTGGCGTCGCATCAGAACGACCAGCGGGCCTGCAAGAGTGCGCTGCGTTTGATCGATACCGGCGATAGATCGACGAAATCGGAAACGAATTCGCGATGATCCGCGTGCAATAGGTTTTGCCCAACTAACGCCAGTTCAAAACCGATACTTGGCCGCCAGGCGATGCGCGTGTTGGCCTCTGTGTATGCGGGCGCTTCGCTAGTCGGTAGCGCATCGACGTGTCGCAGCGTCACGTCCCAGTCCCAGCGAGTGCCGACGCTAACGTTGGATCGCAGCGTCCATTGGTTGCGCGCATTAAGTCCGGTCGAGAGCTGCGCGAAATCCAGCGTGAAGAAACCGAAGTCCACTGGATTCGGATCGGAGCGCTGGTTGAGATAGGCGTAACTTGCGATCAGGCGCCATTGGCGCGCCGGACTCCAGGTGGCTGTCAGTTCGGCGCCCCAGGTATTCATCGACAGGAGATTGGTGAACTGCATAGGTACGACAATTTTGCTTGCGGTAAATATGCACAGAGGATTGCCGGCGATCGCGACTCCACTCGGTAAACACACTGGAGGCAGTAGTTGGACGCCGCGCATGTCGGAGTATTCGTTGTAGTAAGTCGCGAGATCGATCGAGAAGCGATCGTGAAAACGATGTCGCAGCCCAAGCTCAAACGCGCGCAGTCGCTCCGGCGCAAAATTCGGATCGCCCCAAATTTCCAAACCAAGCGGCGCAGGCGTGGGATTGCCAGGGGAAAACGGCGGGAGCGGTGGAATGGCATCGCTTACCCGCACGTCGCGTTCTAACCGCGACGCGCTGCGAATTCCTTGCGACACTGCGCCCCACAGGACTGTTTCTTCGTCAACGTTGTAACGCAGCCGCAAGTTCGGCATCAACTGCGTACCGATGTAATCGCTGTGCTCGACTTTCGCGCCGACGGTGGCATGTAATGCGTCGCCGAAGAACGCGATATCGTCTTGAAGAAAGCCACTAAATGTATTGAGTTCGGCGTCGGCGGGCACGACGGCGATGGTGGTGCGATTGGTCGAATCGGCCGTATGGCGCGCGCTCCCTCCCCACATCAAATGATGTTGCGCAATCGCCGGCAAGTTATGTTGCACTTCGAGATCGTAGGTATCGCGCCGCTCGTCGAAAATTAAGCTATCGCGATCCGTGTGATCGATGACGCCGCGGACGGCAACGCGACCTAGGTTATCGTCCGTTGCGGTCCATTCGACAATGCCGAATGCACCGGAGAATTCGTCGCGTCCCGCGATCGTAGCGAGCGACGGTGAGGAATAATTCCAAATATCCGAACCGGAACTGCCGCGATACGCCTCGGCGGAAATTCGCAACGCCGTACCGCCGTCGAAATCGATGTCGGCGCGTCCGCCGATTCGCGACTGACGCCAATCGTCGTTGCCCTCGGTGCCCAAATAATTAGTGTTGCTTCCCTGCGCGAACGATTTTCCAAATACCCGCCACTTCACGGGGCCATCGGATTCGCCGAATCGAGCGCCGAGATGAGAACGACCGCCGGTGCCTATATGCCCGCTAGCGATTATGCCGCCGGTTTGCGCGGCGTCCTTGGTGATAATGTTGATCACACCGTTGAATGCGTTCGCGCCCCACAACGCGCTGCCGGGTCCGCGCACGACTTCGATGCGCTCGATGTCTTCGATCATGGTGTCTTGCGCGTCCCAGAAAACACCGCCGAATGTGAGGGTATACAGCGTGCGGCCGTCCATGAGGACTAACAGTCGATTGGCGAAACGGCTATTGAATCCGCGCGCGCTGATGGCCCACGAGTTGGAATTGATTTGTGCAACTTGCAATCCCGGCACTAGCCGCAACGCTTCCGGAATCGACGTCGCGCCGCTGCGGCGAATATCGTCTTGCGTGATAACGAACACGGCAGCCGCCGCATCGTTGGCGCGTTGCGTGGTTTTGCTGACGGTGCTGACTGGCAGATTGCCGAGTTCTTCCAAACTCAAGTCGGCCAAATCATCGGACGCATCCGCTGCTGGTTTCGCGGCGTGTGCACTGCCGATCGCGATGAGGCTCAGCGCGAAAAATAACGACAGTCCTTGGCGTAGCGAGTTAGGTCGAAGCCAAGTGGCGGTCATTACTTTCTACGAACTCCAGATAAAGCGGCACCGCATGTTCGACCTCGCGCACTTACTTGCACCGCACCGCGACAAGCAGCGTCGGCGAATGCGGGCCGACAAAATAAACGGAGTGGCGGCGGTTAGGACAGCATACCCGCGCGATTGGCGTACGCAGAATCTGCGAGCCGAACTTAGTGCAAATCTGGGGGGCAATTCACGCTCGGCCGCAAGGTGCGGCGCGCGATCGGCGGGTCGAATTAACTAAATGCAGAGCGTCTGCGTCGCGTTCGCCGCGATCGAATTATTCGTAGCGATCTATTCTTCGCGATCTAGTCTTCACGTTGTTGGTACGGCTGCGACGTTCCATTGGCAACGTTGCCGTAGCTGCTCTGCGCGGCGAGACTTTCCATCATCAAGCCGGTGCCGCCTCGCGTAATGTGCGCAACGATCGCCGTTCGACGATGGATCTTGGTGACCACGCCGAGATTGATTGCAAACGCGAGCTGCACGGTCGATCCTTTGCGGAGTCCGAGATTGGACGTTTCGATGAAGACGCCACTCGCGCTCAAATTGCGTGCGCGGCAGAGTTTGCCGCGGCCGCCCGGCGCGGAAATAAAAACGACAGTGCGGGCGCGATGTCGAGTGTGGAGTCGTCGCTCCATAGTTGTTGTACCCCTATCGTTGCTTTTGTCGCGACTCAAACTTTTTGCCCGAGTTTGTGTTGGGAAGAAAATTGAACTCGCGTCACGATTATGCCTCGACATCCCGGCGCGGCGAAACCTGAATGTGACAGTTTGTACGCTAATATTTTTCGGCAAAAGTATTTAAGCCAAATTCGCAAAATATTCCGACACAGCGATCCGGTGTTGCTTAAGCTAGTGTCCGGTCGCAATGACTGGCGACGCAGCGAAGACTCGAAGAACGGCCATCGTGAGTTGTCATCGTGAGTTGTCATCGAGTGGCGCTTAATTCGATGTCTGAAAATTGTTTGGAGTGATCCTTGAATCTTGTATCTGCACAAATGTTACGCGCCCCGATCGGCGTATTCGATTCAGGCGTCGGCGGCTTGACGGTGCTGCGTGCGCTGCGGGAACGAATGCCGCAAGAACACTTTGTCTATCTTGGCGACACTGCGCGACTTCCTTACGGCACCAAGAGCGCCGAGTCGATTGTGCGTTACTCGGTACAAGCTGCGCGTAAGTTGGTCGAACACAACATTAAATGTCTCGTGGTTGCGTGCAATACCGCTTCCGCCGTTGCGCTCGACGCGCTAAGTGCGCAACTTGCACCGCTGCCTGTGCTTGGCGTGGTCGAACCGGGTGCGGAAGCAGGATGTCGCGCGTCGGCGTCCGGTCGTATCGCGGTGATCGCAACCGAAAGCACAGTGCGTGGCGGCGCATATCAAAGGGCGATCCACGCACGACGGCCGCTCGCGCTCACCAGCGCGAAGGCGTGCCCGCTATTTGTCGCACTCGCTGAGGAAGGCTGGACCGATGGACCTATCGTTAACGCGATCGCGCAACGTTATCTTAATGAACTCTTTGCCGTACCGCCGATTGAGCAACGGCCGGATACGTTGGTGTTGGGATGCACGCATTTTCCTGTGCTCGCCGCCGCGATTCGCGAGGTTGTGGGGCCCAACGTTACGATTGTCGACTCGGCGCAAACCACGGCGGTCGCATTAGAGAAAACTTTGCGCGACGCCCGTTTGATGCGCACGGATCGGAACGAAGTCGATCGGCATGAATCAGCGCTGCGATTATTAGCGACCGACAGTCGCGAGCGTTTTGCGCGAGTCGGTTCGGGATTTTTGGGTCAATCCATTAACGTTGGCGAAGTCGAGTTAGTGGATTTAAGTGAGGCCGGCGCCGGCTGAGTCATGCCGAACGCAGCGTATTGCGCGTGCGGGCTGTGGACACGTCGTCGAAGTACTCCACGCAATTACGTCCACGTAATTTTGCTGCATATAGCGCATGATCGGCAGCACTGACTAGTTCGCCGGCGTTGGCAAAACTTTGCTGCGGTCGGAATGTGGCAATGCCGATAGAAACCGTTGTCACAATCCGAGCATTGGCGAATTGGTGATCGAGATTGTTCATCACGCTGACTATCCGCTCGCAGACTTTCTGCGTGACGTCGCGATCGGTGCCGGGAAAGACGATCAGAAACTCTTCGCCGCCATAACGGCCGACGAGATCGCTGCCGCGAATGTTGGCGTTCAACGCCTGCGCGCAGGCTTGCAATACTTTGTCGCCGGCAGATTGGCCAAAGCTTTCGTTCACCGTTTTAAAGTGATCGAGATCGACTAAGGCGACGCTGAGCGCTCGGCCGAACATCACTGCCTGAGTGAATTCTCGATCCAGCATACGATCGAGCGAGTTGCGATTGAGCGTGCCGGTGAGCGTGTCGCGCCTATTCGCGTCTTCCAATTCTTCGGTTTTGTTAAGCAGAATACCGGCCGTCTCGCGCAACGCGCTGACCTCTTGCAACGCATGCAGGTTGCGCAGAGTGAGAAGTTCGCGCGCCTGTGCGAGGAGCACCTCGGCATCGTCGGTTTCCATAATGCCGGTTTCGTATAGCTCTTCCGCTTCCGGAATCAGTTTGAGTACGCGCGTTACGGCTTCGGTGAATTGTTCGTCGCGCAATCCCAAGAGCGCGCGCGCGCGGTCGGCGACCGACGACAACGCGATTGCGCGTTCCTTGGAAAGCACTGCATCCGCGAGATCGCTGCCGAGCGCAACACAGCGGACGAATTTCGCCAGTTCTCCGGGACAAGCTTCCGGCTTGTGGCTGTGAGCAACGGTGTCGCAAAGCCGCTGAGGAAGATTCCAGGATTTGAGCAGTGCGCCACCTATTGCCGCGTGATCTTTGCCCAGTTGTTGGCGTTCGTATTCGATGAGTGCAACGTGCGAGAAATCGGCAGGCAGTTTGACGTAGAAATCGCGAGCCGACCGATCGATCGCCAGCACGGCGACATCTTGCAAGAGGCCAGCGAGAAATAATTCCTCCTCATGGCCGACTTTCAATATTTCTCCGAATGCGCGGCCGGCGGTCGCGGCGATCAAGGTACGTCGCCAATAGCGGCGATAGTCGATGCCATTCGGTTTCAGGCCTCGAAGCGAAGAGACCAACGAAAAACTCAAAGCTAACGTCAGCGCCGCGTTCAAACCGATGATGACGAGGGCCTGTCGGATGTTGCTGCTCGCACGACGCTGCGCATAGAAGGCGGAGTTGGCGATGCGCAGTAACTTGGCGGCCATAGCGGGATCGTGGCCAATAGCGTCCGCGACTTTGGAGATCAGAATATTAGGATCGCTCGCCATGGCAATCACTTCGGTCGCCACGCGCGAAGGGCTAGGAAAATCGACTTGGCGCTGAATGCGCGCCTCTAAATCGGGCCTCATGCTGTCCGCCGCTTTGATTAGGAAAATGCCGGTTGGCGCCATGGTTGCCAGAGAGCTATCGGCGGGTTGACCGCGATATTTAGCACCAAGAGAGTTTTGGCCTCAATTTTGCTGTTGACACTGGCCACTTCGATCACGAGAATGCCCGGCTCTTACGTCTGTGGAGGGCTTCTGAGGAGGGGTACTCAAGCGGCCAACGAGGGCAGACTGTAAATCTGCTGGCTTATGCCTACGTAGGTTCGAATCCTACCCCCTCCACCATTGGCCGTGCCGCGGAGAGGTTTAAGGCGTCGGTTTGGATTGCGGATGTTGGAGCTATAACGGTTCGGCGCCGCAATTTTAGTTCGATGCCGGTTGAAGTGATTAGCGCTGTGTGAGCCCGAGTTGATGTGTTTTTTGACGCGTTGGGCGGGTGTAGTTCAATGGTTGAACCTCAGCCTTCCAAGCTGATGGTGTGGGTTCGATTCCCATCACCCGCTCCATTGGGATGACCTTTGGAATGAAGTGAGGGCTGCGAGAAGTACAAGGCTCACGTAGCTCAGTTGGTAGAGCACGTCCTTGGTAAGGACGAGGTCAACGGTTCGATCCCGTTCGTGAGCTCCAGAAGGACGCAGAGTAAAGTTGGGTAGGAGTTAGTCGTTAGGCGTTAGCCAAAAGAGATTGTTTCTGGCTCGGCTAACGACTAACGCCTTCAAGTCGAAAATAAGATGTTGGTTTTGGGTCGTTACATTTAAGGTACAGAGAAGAGGACCGCCGCCGTGGCAAAAGAGAAATTTGAGCGCAGCAAGCCGCACGTAAACGTCGGCACGATTGGTCATGTGGACCATGGCAAGACGACGTTAA
>JAYTQU010000185.1:0-7373 GCA_043746555.1 Pseudomonadota bacterium
CCGCGGCGTTGTTGTTTTAGCGGGTGTTGTTCGGAAGCAATCGCTTCGATCGTTATTCTGTCGCCGCTGCGGACTTTAGACTCGGTTGCGAGGTCAAAGCCTCGGGTACGCCGTTCGCCTTTTTGAATATGCGCTCCGCCGAATCCCAGTCGATTGAAACGGTGCGTTCGCGAGTGGCGCTCACCAGCATGCGAGTAATGTTTGTAAGACTCATCGTTTCCAAATTCTGATTGCCTTCCAAAGGCGGATGCGCTTCCATGTACAGCGCATCATGACTCCATCCCATCTTCAGGGGCTGTTGCACGATGCGAACGCGCGTGTTTACCGGCACCATGGCAAAAAATTGTTCGATGTCCTCCGGGAACATGCGAAAGCAGCCATGCGTGATCGGCATTCCCACGGCAATCGGCTTGTTGGTGCCATGGATGAGATAGGCGCCGCCGGGAATGTCCAATCGCATCGCGTAATCGCCGAGCGGATTGTCGGGGCCGGGTGGAACCACTTTCGGTAACGGTTGGCCATCGGCTTCGTGTTCCGCGCGCACGGATTCCGGTGGCGTCCAAGTCGGATGAATGCGTTTGTCGACAACGCGCGAAACGCCGAGTGGCGCCGTCAGTCCGGTCTTTCCGACGCTGATCGGATAAGTAATGACCTCCGGCTGCACGTTCTTTTTCGTCGGCGGGAAATAATAAAGACGATGTTCGGGCAAATTGATCACGATGCCTTCGCGCGGCACATCGGGCAGCACGTACTGCGACGGTATGATGATTTTGGTCCCCGCTCCCGGCAGCCACGGATCGATTCCCGGATTGGCGGAAATCATTTCCTCATAGCCGATGCCGTAGCGCCGGCCGATATCGGAGAGCGTGTCTTCGAATTGGGCGACAACCATCTGCACTTCGCCGACGACGGCATCGTCGCCGGACGGCAACGGAAAACTGGCTGCGTAACTCGCAACACCGTACAGCGCGAGCACACCAATTGAGATCCACTGGCTGAAGTGTCGACGCATTGGGCGATACCGACTCATACTCAAGATTCGTGAATGGATGTAGATTGCGAACATGATTGATCTTGCGCCGGTCGCGGCTGCGCTTGCAAGAGTTCGGTGATTTGCGTTGGCACGCCTTTGCTTGCTTCCAACATCGCCACGCGCAAAGCGTTGCCGAACGCATACGTGTCCGCGGAGCCGTGGCTTTTGATCACGACACCGTTCAATCCCACCATGCTGCCGCCGCCGTGTTCGCGCGGATCGAAGCGTTTGCGAATAGCGTCAAGTACTGGGGCCGACATTAGCGCCGCGAATTTGCGCCACGGGTTGCGAGTAAATTCGCTCCTCAGCGCTTTGGCCATGAGCGATACCGCGCCTTCCATCGCTTTCAACGCAACATTGCCGGTGAAACCATCGGTGACCACGACGTCGACTTCGCCGCTGAATATATCGTTGCCCTCGACAAAGCCGATGTAGTTCAGCGTGCTCGCACTAAGCAACTTGTGCGCCTGTTGCACGATGTCATTGCCTTTGATGTCTTCTTCACCGATGTTGAGGAGTCCGACGCGCGGTTTCGCGCTGCCGTGCAAGTCCTGCGCGATCACCGCGCCCATCACGGCGAATTGCACTAGTTGCTCAGGCGTGCATTCTGCATTCGCGCCGAGATCGAGCATGACAGTGTGCCCATGATGCGAAGGGATCCGCGATAAAAGCGCCGGGCGGTCTATGCCGGGCAGTGTTTTCAGGACAAACCTTGCGGTGGCCATCAATGCACCGGTGTTGCCAGCACTAATGCACGCCTGTGCTTCGCCCTGCTTTACCAAATCGATCGCGATGCGCAATGATGAGTTCTTCTTTTTGCGTAGCGCATCTTGCGGACGTTCGTCCATTGCGACAACTTCCGGCGCATCTCGGATTTTCAGACGCTCGCCAAACTCTTGCTGACGTCCGCCAAGTAATGGAGAGATCGCATCTAAACGACCCACCAACACAACATGCAATCGCGGATCACACCGCAACGCATCGAGCGCCGAAGGCACAGTCACGCTCGGCCCGTAATCGCCGCCCATAGCGTCGACCGCAATGACGATTGGCGAATTAGCGGGTTGTCCCATGAGCGCGGCTTCTGATTATTGAGTAGCGGTCAAAGGGGCAATGCCGCCAGACTGACGGCACAGAGGAACACTATGCGTTTAGCCTTTCGTGTCTTCAGCGGGCGCGGTATCGATCACCTTTTTACCGCGATAAAAACCGTCAGGCGAGATGCGATGACGCGAATGTGTTTCGCCGGACGTGGACTCTACCGACAAAGCGGGCTTGGCAACGTGATCGTGCGAGCGATGCATTCCGCGTTTGCTTGGGGTTTTTCGGCTTTTTTGCACTGGCATGACAGGTTCTCACTAAAACGATTTATCGATCTTTCTTAAGCAGTTCGCGCAAATTCGCAAACGGTGTTTGTCTCGTTACGTCCGCCGAAACGATCTGCGAGTCCATATCGTCGCCGGTCGTCGGTACGTTGTTCAGATGCGCTAGCACGGTCGTTTCACAATCCTCGCTATTGGCATGCAACGGCACCAGCGGTAACGCCAACAACAATTGCTCTTCCGTCAACCAGCCCAAGTCCACACGCGTCGGGTCCGTCACCACCGAATCCTGCGCGTCCGGAAGTTCGTTCATCTCCGTTTCCGAACGGACCAGCACGATGTGAAACCGATCGTCAATCGCAAAATCGATAGGTCGCAAACAACGTTGGCAGGTCAACCGCAGCGTCGCCGATACATCCCCGACCACGCTGCAGCGTCCGTCCGCTAAATGAAATCTCGCTCTAAGCGTCGCGTCGGAATCCGCGTGTCCCGCAAAGTCTGCGAGTCGCGGTAAACCTTCGAGTCGAAACTGTCGCGATAGTTCTGCACCGCGCGCCGCCAATGTCATGGCGTCAACAATCTCACTTAAATCCGGCCGGCCGCTCGACATGGGGCGCGTATCATAGGGACGGAGCTTCGGCGTGTCAAAACAGACGTATTAAATCGGATTGTTGCATTTGACGGTGTATTAAATGCCTGTTTTCTCTAACATCCCGTTCCCTTCCAGCCCTTCAGAATCGGTCGATGAATAGCCCTCAACTCGTTCTCGCCTCAACCTCAAAATATCGCCGGGTGCTTCTGGATCGGCTGACAGTACCTTACACGGTAAACGGCTCTTTGATCGATGAGTCGGTACTGCCGAATGAAGACCCAATTGCATTGGTCAGCCGGCTCGCAAAAGCGAAGGCGCAAGCGGTGTCGGAGCGGTATCCGCAAGGCGTGATAATAGGCTCGGATCAAGCGGCAATTCTCGGCAATACCATTCTCGGCAAGCCGGGCACCGTGGAGCGCTGCATCGAGCAACTGAAGAACGCCAGTGGTCAGCGCGTAATCTTCTACACGGCGGTTCATGTGATCGATGTGCGCAATCGACGTAATGAGGCGCACGTCGATTCGACCACGGTGGTCTTTCGAACGTTAACGGAGAGCGAGATTCGCAGTTATGTCGCACGCGACAATCCACTCGACTGCGCCGGCGGTTTCAAGGCCGAGTCGTTGGGTATCGTGTTGTTCGATCGTATCGACTCGCAAGATCCGACGGCGTTAGTGGGTCTGCCGCTCATTTGGTTGGCCGCCGCATTACGTCGCGCGGGGTTTGCGTTGCCGTGAAGAACGCGTTGCCTCCGTCAGGCGATCTAGTACGCCTTGCAACTCGGAATCCAACGGCGCCGAAATACTGAACGGCTCGCCGGTGGGCCGCGCGAAACTCAAACTATGCGCGTGCAAAAACATGCGCCGCAGTCCGTGCTCTTTCAACGCGGCATTGCAAGCTTTATCGCCGTATTTTTCATCGCCTGCGACGGGGTGATGCGCATAGGCCGCATGGACGCGAATTTGATGCGTGCGTCCCGTGCCGATGTGAACCTCCATCAAAGTGGCGAGCGATCCAAAATGGTCGATGGGTTTGAACGTGCTCTCCGACGCCTGGCCATCGGGATGCACGCGCACCATGCGTTCGCCACCCTGCTTTTGATTGGTTATGAGCGGCATATCCAGCTTTTTCTTGCCCAGCGCCCACCGACCGCAAACCAGCGCTAAATAGCGTTTATCCATCTCGCGTTCGCGAAATAGCGCATGTAACTGACGCAGCGCGGCGCGTCGTTTTGCGATTAACAAGCAACCACTGGTGTCGCGATCGAGTCGATGCACCAACTCCAATTCCGTCAGCTCAGGCCGCGCCTCGCGCAACGCTTCTATCACGCCGTGACTCAGCCCACTACCGCCATGGACCGCAATGCCGGCCGGTTTGTTGACTACCAGCACTTCGGTATCTTCATAGATAACCGCCGCCAATAGGGCCGTCTGCATCGAATGCGACGGCGGTCGCGGCGTGTCCGATGATTCTGCCGCGAGACGAATCGGCGGCAGTCGTACCAAATCGCCCGCCGCCAATCGCCGTTCCGGTTTCGCGCGTTTTCCGTTGACACGCACCTCACCCTTACGCAACAGACGATAGATGTGGCTCTTTGGCACGTTGCGCCACTGACGCATGAGGAAGTTATCGATGCGTTGACCTGCGTCGCCTTCGACGGCGGTGACGATGATTACTTTCGAACGGGGTTCCGATTCATTCGAACTGGACATGAGGACTCAACATTACGGCAGTAAGTGACGACAGCAACCACAATACGAGGCGAACTCGCAAATTTAACGGTAAGCCGTTGAACGGCAATAGGTGAACTGCTAACATCCACGGCGATTTTTCACCTTGGCCAAGAAAGTGATCGGAACCTCTTCCGTCCTCGACCTGGCGCGAGGTTCATGCGCGATGCACTTATTGCCAGCCCCTTATCGCCGACCGATGCACGCTCACGCGACCGGTCTCGCTAACAAGATCAGGCTCTAATGAGACATCGCATCTTAGTTGGTTCGATGTATGTCTGTCTTCATGAGGTCGACGAATCGTTCCGAGCTTGGCGAACAGCCAAAGCACGTGACGACCGTAAACCGGCAAGGCACCCCCATCGAATCATCGCTCGGCCGCACGACAACCGATGCCGCACTCGCAACTCGAGCGGTGGGTCGGTCGCAACGCAGCCGGCGGGCCTTAAGAAGACCCGGCAGGATTATTCTGCATCGACTCGCCGCTTTCGACAGCGCGAGTGCGAAGCCAAACGATAAATCGGACACCGCTTTCTTGGGATTCACCGATCTTACCGCTTCATCCTTCCGCCCTCGACTGGCTTTCCGCCGTCTGCAGGCGCTCCCTACGCGTCGTCCTGCGGCCCCTTTGTTTGGAATAGAAGGGGCACATGAAAAGAATGCTCGTCAATGCAACTCAAGAGGAAGAGTTGCGTGTTGCACTGGTTGATGGACAAAAACTCTACGACCTCGACATCGAAATTCCCTCTCGCGAACAACGCAAGGCCAACGTCTACAAAGGTCGTATCACGCGCGTCGAGCCCAGTCTCGAAGCGTGCTTCGTCGATTACGGCGCCGATCGTCACGGCTTTCTGCCACTGAAAGAAGTATCCAAAGAATATTTCAAAGGCCAACCGCAAGGCGGCCGTTTCAATATCAAAGAACTGCTTTCCGAAGGCCAAGAACTATTGGTCCAAGTGGAAAAGGAAGAACGCGGCAATAAAGGTGCCGCGCTCACCACGTTTATCAGTTTGGCGGGACGTTTTTTGGTTCTCATGCCGAACAACCCACGCGCAGGCGGCGTGTCGCGGCGCATCGAAGGCGAGGATCGCGAACAACTGCGCGAAGCGCTCGACAACGTCACGGTGCCCGATGGCATGGGCGCGATTGTGCGCACTGCGGGCGTCGGCCGCTCGGCTGAAGAACTCCAATGGGACGTGGCCAACCTTCAGGAAGTGTGGAAGGCGATTTCCGAAGCCGCCGCCGGGCGACCCGCCCCGTTTCTTATTTACCAGGAATCGAAAGCCATCATTCGCGCGCTGCGCGATTATCTCGCCGACGACATCGGTGAAATCTTGGTCGATAGCAAAGAAGTCTTCGCCGAAGCGCAAGAGTACATGCAACGCTTCGTTCCAGCGAATCTGCGCAAACTCAAAATGTATGAGGAAGACGTCCCGCTATTTACTCGTTATCAAATCGAAAACCAAATCGAATCGGCGCATCACCACACGGTGAATCTGCCGTCCGGCGGCGCTATCGTCATCGATCCCACCGAAGCGCTGGTCTCGATCGACATCAACTCGGCCCGAGCCACGCGCGGCGGCGATATCGAAACGACTGCGACTAACACCAACCTTGAAGCCGCAGACGAAATCGCGCGACAACTGAGATTGCGTGACATCGGCGGACTCATCGTCATCGATTTCATCGACATGGAGTCGAGCAAAAATCAACGTGCGGTGGAAGATCGATTGCGCGATGCCGTCAAACAAGATCGCGCGCGCATTCAAATCGGTCGACTATCGCGTTTTGGTCTCATGGAAATGTCGCGACAACGATTGCGACCTTCGATTTCCGATGCGACCAACATCGCGTGTCCGCGGTGTAGCGGACAAGGAACGATTCGCGGCGTCGATTCCATGGCGCTGGCGTTGTTGCGCTTAATCGGCGAAGAAGCGCGCAAAGAACGCACCGCGAAAGTGATCGCGCAATTGCCGATCGAAGTCACCACGTATCTCATTAACGAGAAGCGCGATTGGCTCGCCAGCATTCAAGAAAAGAGCGGCGTGCAAGTGATGCTCGTCCCCAATCGGCACATGGAAACGCCCGCTTACGACATTCGCCGCGTCCGCGACGATGAAACGCAGCTCTTGGAAAACACGACACTCAGTCATTTGATGGTGGCCACGCCTCAAGTAGCCGTCGATGACGTTGGCGCGCGCGAAAAGAAAGCCGCCGCCCCGCCGCCGTTGGTGACTGCCCTGACGGCAACGCTGCCACCGCCGCCGGTGATAGTTGCGCCCGAAGCGCCGCCCGCGGTAACCGTCGGTATCTTCGTGCGACTGTGGCGCTTCTTCTTCGGCGGTGCTCACATCGAGAAAGTCGAACAAAAGGAACCAACGCGAACCGAATCGCGGCGCGAGCACGGCCGTCATCGCGGCAGTCTTCGTGACGGTCATCGCGACAGGAGCGACCGAGGCGGCGATCGTCATCGCGATCAGCACGGACGCCATCATCGCGACAGAGATCGCGTCGACAAGGATCGACCTCGGCAGGAATCACGCGGCGAGAAACCGGCGCAGAGTGAACGTAAGCCACGCGACAACCATGATGCTCGTCGCGAGCGCGAACCGCGACCGCAACCTCGTCCGCAAACGACACCCGTACAGAACGCAGCGAGTACGACGCCAGTAACATCAACAACGCCAACACCGACC
>JAYTQU010000186.1:0-14809 GCA_043746555.1 Pseudomonadota bacterium
TGAGTATTTTTCAGGCCGTTGCAACGCCGCACCGCGCGCTTCAGCGCAACCTGACAAAGTAGAACTAACTCCTAACGACTTATTATCAGTCCCGCCGCCACGCGACGGCCTTCTCCCGCCAGTATGTTGAACGTGCGGCACGCCGCGCCGGTATTCATCACTTCAAAACCGATCCCGCGCGAAAGGATCGATGCGTAAATCTCGCGCGCTGGAAATTGCTGACGCACTCCCGTGCCGAGCAAAATAATTTCCGGTTGCCAGGCGAAGGCGAGCGCGAAATCGTCGGTGGAAAGCGCGGCGATTGAACGGGCCGACCATTCCGCGATCAACTCAGTCGCATTGAAAAGACAATTGGTCCGAATAGCGCGGTCTCCAATTCGAATCTCGGTCTCGGAGTGGCTGCGAACCAAATTGATGTCGCCGGGCTTTTCGAGCGTAAATTTCATTGCGGCGTCGGCGGGCAAATCGAAGTCGGTATCATGCGTGCATTATGCCGCTTTCCGCCCGGTCCAGTCTCGTGCTCGTATTCCCCAAATTCTCGCGCGAGTTTTTACGTCGAGCGATGCGTTTGCCGTCGCTAGAGCACTTGGTTCGCTATAGTCGCAACGGTTTGCAAGCGACGGAGTCGGCACCGGAATTGGAAGCTTGGCAATGCGAATTGTTGCGCGCCTTAAAACTCAACGAGCGAGTTCGGTATCCCAGTGCGTCGTTGACCTGGCGCGGCGCTGATGGTGCTGGCGGTGCCGAAGAGACGGGGACCTGGCTGCATGCGCAGCCCGTCATGTTGACGGTATCGGCGCGCGGTGTCGAAATGCAGTTGGCGCGCCCGTGGACGTCGCAATCGATGGCGGTGGTCGAGCAGTGCATCAAGGACTATCTCGCGGACTCGGATTGGAGTTGGCGAACGGTCGATAAACATGCTTTCCTGCATAACAAAATGGCGCTCGAGGTGACGACGACCAGTGCGCAACAGGCGGCGCGAGCGTCGTTGCGAGATGTTCAGCCGACCGGTCCCGATGCCATCGAGCTGCGTCGTTTGATGACGGAGTTACAAATGGCGATGCACGAAAAATTGGGCGACGTCGACTTCAACTCGCTATGGGTATGGGGTACTGCGTTAAGAACGTCGATAGCGATTAATGATTCAATTTCGCTCGGTAACGCGGCGAGCAAGCCCTACGATTCTGCTTCAGAAATTTCGTTACCGCCGCTCTGGACCAACGACGCTTATTCGCGCGGCGTGTATCGTATGCACAATTCCGAGGCGAACTGTCATGACTTACCGCATCAATTCGATACGACGTTTACCGCGGGCGAGCATGCGATTGCTGTCGTACGCGACGATCTAGCCGTGATCGAACAGAATTGGTTTGCGCCGGCGTTGAATGCACTCGATCGAGGAAGAATCCGAACCGTCTATTTGCACCTCGACGGCTGTTACGCAAAGATCGAACGATCGCCTTGGCGCCGGTGGTTCGCACGTTCTCAACCGCTGATTGAGTTGCCGTCGTGAGCAATCGCGTGATTCGTCGGCGTGGCGTTAACGGAACCGTATTCGAAGCCGATCTATGTCCGCTACTCAAGCGCGTTTATGCGGCGCGTGGCGTGACATCCGCCGATGAACTCAAGTTGTCTCTGGATAAACTGGTTCCCGTCAGTCAACTTGTCGGCATTGGACAAGCGGTTGAATTGCTTTTAGCGCATCGCGTACGCGGTAGCCGTGTTCTCGTCGTTGGAGATTTCGACGCCGACGGTGCAACCAGTACTGCGCTGGTAGTGCGACAGTTGCGTCGCTTGGGATACTCAGATGTGCAGTACATGGTGCCGAATCGTTTTCAATTCGGTTACGGCCTCACGCCGGGAATCGTGCAGTTGGCAATCGAACGCAATCCGCAATTGATTATCACCGTCGACAATGGCGTATCGAGTATTGCAGGCGTTGTCGCGGCATGCGCGGCGGGTATCGAAACACTAGTCACCGATCATCATTTGCCGGGCGAAGAGTTGCCGGTAGCGACAGCGATGGTGAATCCGAATTTACGAAGCAATTCTTTTCCCAGTAAAGCGCTGGCCGGAGTAGGCGTCGCGTTCTACACCATGGCGGCATTGACTCGCGAGTTGGTTGCGCGTGGCGAATGCGATGCGGAAGCGACGTCGATGGCCGATCTGTTGGATTTAGTTGCGGCGGGCACAGTGGCTGACTTGGTGCCGCTCGATTTCAATAATCGCATTCTCGTGCATCAAGGATTGCGACGCATTCGCAGTGGTCGTTGCGTTGCCGGTCTGCGAGCGTTGCTCGAAGTGGCCGGCAAGCGCATAGAAAATATCGTCGCGTCCGATTTGGGCTTTCAAATCGGTCCGCGACTCAATGCAGCGGGACGACTGGATGACATGAGTATCGGCATCGAATGCCTGTTGGCTGACGACCTTCATCGCGCACGCGCGCTAGCGGCGCAGTTGGCGCAACTCAATCACGAGCGTCGCGATCTTGAGCAGCGCATGCAGCAAGAGGCGTTGGCGATTGTCGATCAATACGCGGACGATGCATCGTTACCGCTGGGTGTGTGTTTGTTCGACGAGTCGTGGCATCAGGGCATTGTGGGGTTAGTCGCATCGCGAATCAAAGATCGAGTCCATCGACCCGTGATTGCAATGGCGCGCGGCGACGAATCGATGTTGAAAGGTTCCGCTCGATCCGTTCCCGGTGTGCACATCCGCGATGTGTTGGATGCGGTAGCAGCGCGCCATCCCGGTTTGATCGACAAATTCGGCGGTCATGCGATGGCGGCGGGGCTCACTATTGCCGCGGATCGCTATGCCGATTTTGCGAAGGCCTTCGATGAAGAAGTGTCGCGGTGGATGACAATCGACGACGCACAAGGCGTCGTGCATTCCGACGGCGAAGTCGCACCCAGCGAGTTCACGCTCGATACCGCCCGCGAATTGCGCGCCGGGGGGCCTTGGGGACAGAACTTCCCGGAACCGCTGTTCGACGGACGCTTTACGGTTCTTGAGACGCGCACGTTGGGCGAACGACATCTCAAACTCAAAGTGCGCAGCGCCGATGGACCCATTTGCGACGCCATCGCTTTTTGCTATTTTGACGCGGATGACGCCGCGCCGATTAGCAAAGCGCAGGAAATTGAGATGGCGTATCGACTTGACGTCAACGAGTACGCCGGCACCGAGCGGTTACAGTTAGTGGTGGAGTATCTGCGGCGGGTGTGAGGAAGAGCCACTGGCAAGTTGACCAGCAGCCCCTTTCTCCCGTGCTACCATTCGCACCCCAAGATTTATTGCCGGCTGCCCTCCATGGAACTCAATCAACTTCGCCGTCTTCTCGATGATCTCGCCGAACGCAGTGAGGCGTCGCGGAGGTTTCTTTGAGTACGATAATAAGAAAGAACGCTTAGAAGAAGTCAGCGGCGAACTCGAAGATCCCAAGATTTGGGACCAGCACGAGAAGGCACAGGAGCTGGGTCGCGAGCGCGCGAAGCTTGAGCATGTAGTGAACACGCTCGACGCGATTCATGCGGGTCTCAAAGACAACGGCGAACTGCTTGACATGGCCATTGCCGACAATGACGCGAGCGCGATTGCCGAAGTCGAGCGCGATGTACTCAAGGTTGAACAGAGCGTTAAGAATCTCGAATTTCAGCGCATGTTTCCCGGCAAGATGGATTCGCACAGCGCATTCCTCGATATTCAAGCGGGCGCGGGCGGCACCGAGGCGCAAGACTGGGCCAATATGATCATGCGCATGTATCTGCGTTGGGGCGATCAACACGGATTCAAAACAGAGATCGTTGATGCCAATGGCGGCGAAGTCGCGGGCATCAAGAGTTGCACCATCAACTTTCAAGGCGACTACGCGTACGGTTGGTTACGCACCGAAACCGGCGTGCATCGACTGGTGCGTAAATCGCCATTCGATTCCAACGCTAAACGTCATACTTCGTTTGCGTCGGTGTTCGTATCGCCCGAAGTAGACGACGATATCGATATCACGATCAATCCCGCCGATTTGAAAACCGATGTATATCGCTCCAGCGGTGCGGGCGGTCAACACGTCAACAAAACCGAATCGGCCGTACGCATCACGCACCTGCCGACCGGCATCGTCGTGGCGTGTCAAGCGGAACGCAGTCAACACAAGAATCGCGACAAGGCGATGAAGCAATTGAAAGCTAAGCTGTACGAACTCGAGGTGAACAAGCGTAACGCTGCCGCGCGCGTGCTTGAAGACACCAAGTCGGACGTGAGCTGGGGCAATCAAATTCGCTCCTACGTGCTCGACCAATCGCGCATCAAGGATTTGCGAACCGGCGTGGAAGTTGGTAATACAGTCGCGGTGTTGGATGGCGATCTGGATCAGTTTATGGAGGCGAGCCTGAAACAAGGCCTGTAGAGAGAAACGATGAGCGACGAACCGCCAATAGACGAAAACAAACTGATTGCCGAGCGCCGTCAGAAGCTTGCGCATATTCGCGAACAAGGCATTGCGTTTCCAAACAAATTTCGGCGCGATGCGCTTGCCGAACAGTTGCACGTGGGTTACGACGATCACGCGCCCGAGTGGTTCGACGTTAACGTCATTCGCGTGAAGGTGGCTGGTCGAATGATGAGAAAGGACGAACGAGGAAAATTCGGTTTCGTCAACGTGCAGGATCGCAGCGGCATCATTCAACTATTCGTGCAAGCGAAGGCTGTCGGCGACATCTACGGCGAGTTCAAGACCTGGGACGTCGGCGATATCGTCGCTGCCGAGGGACCGCTCTTCAAAACCAAGACCGGTGAGTTGTCGGTAAAGGTTGAGAAACTGCAATTGCTAACCAAGTCGCTGCGCCCATTACCGGATAAGTGGCATGGCTTAGCGGACATGGAAACTCGTTATCGCCAGCGTTACGCCGATCTGATCGTCAACGAGGAGAGTCGCAAGATCTTCGCGACTCGCGTTGCCATCGTGAAGTACATGCGCAATTATTTGGATGCGCTGGATTTCATGGAAGTGGAAACACCGATGCTGCACGTGATTCCCGGTGGCGCGGCCGCGAAGCCATTCACCACGCATCACAATGCACTTGATATGCAGCTGTATCTGCGTATCGCGCCGGAATTGCATTTGAAGCGTTTGGTGGTCGGCGGGTTCGAGCGCGTGTACGAAATCAATCGCTGCTTTCGCAATGAAGGTCTGTCAACGCGCCACAATCCGGAATTCACGACGGTGGAGCTGTATCAAGCGTACGCGGACTATCGTGACCTGATGGATTTAGTCGAGCGAGTAGTGCGTGGTATCTGCGATGTCGTGAACGGATCGCGCCAAGTGGATTATCAAGGAGAAGTGTTCGAATTCGATAAACCCTTTGGTCGCGTGACGGTCGAAGAATTAATCGTCGAATTCAATGCCGGCATCGACCGCGCGCTATTGCGCGATGTGAATTATCTGCGCAATCTCTGTACGCGCCTTGGCATTCCGTTTAAGGATGGCGACGGCCCGGGCAAGTTGCAAATCGAAATATTCGAGAAGACCGCGGAACATCAGCTGATTCAACCGACATTCGTCTACGCTTATCCCGCCGAGGTTTCGCCGCTGGCGCGTCGCAACGACGTTGATCCGTTCTTAACCGATCGCTTTGAATTCTTCGTCGGCGGTCGCGAACTGGCCAATGGATTCTCCGAACTGAATGACGCCGAAGATCAAGCCGCACGCTTCAAGCAACAAGCCGATCGTAAAACCGCCGGCGATGAAGAAGCGATGTTCTACGACGCCGATTATATTCGCGCGTTGGAATACGGTTTACCGCCGACTGCGGGACTGGGGATCGGTGTCGATCGCTTGGTGATGGTGTTCACCAACTCGCCTTCCATTCGCGATGTGCTGTTGTTTCCGCATATGCGGCCGGAAACTTAAACAGAATACGGTAAGAGTAGCGGTTGCAACCGTTCGTCGGACGACGAGTCGAGGCGAAGCGCAGCTTCCGCCTGCGCTAAATTCACGACCGATAAAAACTCACAGCCTTGTTCTGTCGCAGCGGCGTAGACAACGTCGCCGGCATGTTCGCCGTCACTTAAAATTCTCGATCCTGGTTCTGGCGGCGCGCAATCTGCCGCGAAGCGAAACATTCTCCGCTTCACGGCGCCTCTATAATGTGTCCGGGCGATGATCTCTTGGCCCGTATAGCAACCTTTATTGAAGCTGATCGCGCCGAGCGCATCGAGATTCAGCATTTGCGCGACGAAGGTCTCGTGTGTTTCCGGAAAAATGTGGGGAATGCCGGCGCGGAGTTGCGAGAGGAGGGAAGCGCTTGAATCGGAAAGCAAGGCCGTGTCGCTGCTTACCTCGATTTTTACTTTTGAACGCAGCACATATTTTTGCAATCGCTCTGCTGTCCGTTCGGCCATCGTTGCAATAACCTGCAATACGATGTCTGGATCGTGCTCGATCACGGTGACCACCGCTTGTACGCGTCCTTGCGGAGAGTTGATGCAGGCGAGCTGCGCGTGCTCGCGCTTGAGTGCGTCCATATCGCAGGTGAGTTGGCCCTGCAAAAACGTGCGGGTATCAGAGCCGCTAACGAGAAGGGAAGTAAATAGCGAATTCATGTCGTGGTGGTCAAATGCTTCAGTAACTGCTGCGCATAGTTCGGTAATTCCGCTTGCCGTCGCACGCAGATGGTCAGCTTACGCGTTGCCCATTCATCGGTAAGTTCAATTGCATGCAGCGGCATTTGTTTTGCGTTACGTGTGACTGTCGTGGCGGGTGCGATGCCAATGCCGACATTGCAAGTTACAAATCGACAGACAGCATCGAAGCTGCGAAGTTGCACGCGCAGTTTCAAGCGGCGTCCCTGCGCGTCCGCCTTGTCGGCGAGAAAGCGTTGCAAGGCGCTGGTGCGATCGAGTCCGACGAAATCGTAGTCGAGCACTTCGGCAAACGAGATTTGCGCAGTATTGGCGAGCGCATGAATCGGTGCGACGGCAATGACGAAGCGGTCTTCGCGAAACGGGAACACTTCCAAATCGGCAAGCTCGACCGTTCCCGCGACGATGCCGATATCGGCGGTGCCATCGGCGACGGCGGCGACGATCTCATCGCTCAAGCGCTCTTCGAGATCGATATTGATCTTAGGGTAGGCGGCCAAAAATTCGCTCAACGGCTGCGGCAGAAACTCCGTGAGCGCGTTGGTGTTAGAGAGCAGCTTGATGTGTCCCTTGAGGCCGCTGGCGAATTCCGCCAATTCACCGCGCATGCGATCGGCTTGTTGCAACAGCACTCGTGCGTGATGCACCAGCGTGCGACCCGCCGGCGTTGGCTGAATGCCTTGTCGTTCGCGATGCAACAGCGGTGTACCTAGCGAGTCTTCCATGTTGCGAATGCGCGTGCTCGCCGCCGCCAATGCAAGATGCGCGCGTTCGGCGCCGGCTGTGATGCTGCCGGCTTCGACAACGTGCAGAAAGAGGCGTAGGTCGATCAAATCGAATCGCATAGGAGCCACATCGTCATTCACCCTTCGTCGTACACGAAGCCACGCTACGCGAAAAACGGTTGGTGTCAATGTGCGGCGAAGAGGATGATGCGCGTCATGTCAGCTTCCAACAGCAATTCTTTGACTTCTACGGCAGAGTCCGACGATATTCAGGGTTCTTCCATGGCGAAGGTTCTGGCAGACTACGCGACCATGCAAAGCATAGAACAACCTTTGAAGGGCGCAGCAGCGTCTGCTGAGCAATCCGTTCCTGCGACGCAAGAACGAAAAAACGAGGAGCCTATGCCGCGTGAAATCGGCGGACGCGACGGTCCCGAGCCCACGCGTTTCGGCGATTGGGAAAAAGCCGGTCGTTGCATTGATTTTTGATTTCAAGATAAAGAGAACACTCATGGCGAAACGAGACAAGCCCTTGGTAAGACCGCTCTCGCCCTTTTGGCAATATCAAATATGGCCGTCGATGTTCTTGTCGATTTTGCATCGCATTACCGGTGTGGCGATGAGTATCGGCGCGGTGTTGTTGGTGTACTGGTTGACCGCCGCCGCAATGGGTCCGGATCAATACGCAACTGCGCAAACGATATTTGCATGCTGGATTACGCAAGTCGCTTTGATCGGATTCATATTTAGTTTCTGCTATCACTTGCTCAACGGCATTCGTCATTTGGTGTGGGATACCGGACATGGGTTCGATCTGGCCGTCGCGCGAACCAGCAGTTATGTCGTGATCGTCGGCGCTGTGGTGTTAACAGCCGTGCTCATCGCGTTGTTCTTCGCGCGCGCCGGAGGTGCGGCATGAGTCAAGGCAACTTGAGAAGTCCACTCAGGACCGTTTTGGGATTGGGCTCTGCCAAGCAAGGCGCTAAACATTGGTGGGCGCAGCGCGTGACGGCCGTTGGACTCGCTTTGCTCGGTGTATGGTTCATTGTGTCGCTTGCATTGCTTGACGGCTTTGCGTTCGGCGCCGTGACGACATGGATCGGTAATCCATTTAATGCCAGTCTGTTGTCGATCTTGATAGCCACACTTGCCTACCACTCGCAACTGGGCGTGCAAGTGGTGATTGAAGACTATGTCCACGGTGCACTGAAGACGATCAGCTTAATGCTGTCGAATTTCCTTCACGTGATCGTTGGTGTGTTGGGCGTGATGTCGGTGCTGCGTATTGCGTTTGGAGTGGCGGCATGAGTGCGTACGAGTTTATCGATCACACCTTCGACGTCGTGGTCGTCGGCGCCGGCGGCGCGGGATTGCGCGCGACTTTTGGTTTGGCGCATTCGGGTCTTTCTACTGCATGCATCACGAAAGTATTTCCGACGCGAAGTCACACCGTTGCGGCGCAAGGCGGCATCAGCGCCGCGCTCGGCAACATGGGCGAAGACGATTGGCGTTGGCACATGTACGACACCGTCAAAGGCTCCGATTGGCTTGGCGATCAAGACGCCATCGAGTTCATGTGCAAGGAAGCGCCGGATGCGATTATCGAACTCGAACACTATGGACTGCCGTTCTCGCGCACCGAAGAAGGAAAGATCTACCAACGTCCATTCGGCGGCATGACGACTAAGTATGGCGATGGTCCACCTGCGCAACGTACTTGCGCGGCGGCGGATCGCACCGGTCACGCGATGTTGCATACGCTGTATCAACAAGCGCTCAAACATCAGGCGCAATTCTTCATCGAATTTTTCGCGGTCGATCTCATCATGGAAAACGGCGAGTGTCGTGGCGTGGTGGCGATCGACATGGCGAATGGAACCGTTCATCGCTTTCGTGGCCATCAAGTCATCATGGCGACGGGCGGTTATGGTCGCGCGTATTTTTCCTGCACTTCCGCGCACACCTGCACCGGTGATGGCGGCGGCATGGTGTTGCGCGCCGGCTTGCCGCTGCAAGACATGGAGTTTGTACAGTTTCATCCCACCGGAATTTATGGTGCAGGTTGTCTGATTACCGAAGGTGTGCGTGGTGAAGGCGGCATCCTGCGCAATTCGCAAGGCGAGCGTTTCATGGAGCGCTATGCGCCGAAAGCAAAAGACTTGGCGTCGCGCGATGTGGTGAGCCGCGCGATGACCATTGAGATTCGCGAAGGCCGCGGTGTCGGCGCTGAGAAAGATCATATCTTCTTGCATCTCGAACACCTGGGCGCGGAAGTGATTCACGAGCGACTGCCGGGTATCGCCGAGACCGCGAAAATTTTCGCGGGCGTCGATGTCACCAAGCAACCGATTCCCGTGCTGCCGACTGTTCACTACAACATGGGCGGCATTCCAGCTAATTATCACGGCGAAGTGGTGACGACAAAAAACGGCGATGCCGAAAGCGTGGTGCCGGGACTGATGGCGGTTGGCGAGGCGGCGTGCGTGTCGGTTCATGGCGCGAATCGATTGGGTTCGAATTCGTTGCTCGACTTAGTCGTGTTCGGTCGCGAAGCCGCGCGTCACTGCGCCGAGATCGTCAAACCCGGCACGAAGCACAAGCCATTGCCGGCGAATGCGGGCGACTTCGCGGTGAGCCGTATTGATAAGTTCCGCAATGCCAAGGGTTCGCTGCGCACCGCCGAGATTCGTCTCAACATGCAGCGCGTAATGCAAAACCACGCAGCAGTGTTTAGAACCGGCGAGACGCTGCAACAAGGCGTGAGCAAACTTCATGAAGTGTTCGCTTCGTTTGAGAAAGTGGGTGTCACGGATCGAACGCTGGTGTGGAATACCGATCTCATCGAAACGTTGGAGCTCGACAATTTACTGGGTCAAGCCGTCGCGACGATGAACTCCGCCGAGAATCGCAAAGAGAGTCGCGGCGCGCATGCGCGCGAGGACTTTGCCGATCGCAACGACAAGGAATGGATGAAGCACACGCTGTCGTGGGTGGATTCAGCCGGTAAAGTAAAACTCGACTACCGTCCGGTGCATCTGAAGACATTGACCGACGATGTCGAAGTCGTTCCGCCCAAAGCGCGCGTTTATTAACGAAGGTCTGGCACCCATGGCCCAATTTCGCTTACCCGCAAATTCCAAAATCGTCGGCGGCAAAACCTATCCGGCAGCCGCGGGTGCTAAAGATGTTCGCAAATTTCGCATCTATCGTTTCGATCCCGAGTCGGGCGCCAACCCGAGCGTGGACACGTACGAAGTCGATATGGCCAAGTGCGGCCCGATGGTGCTCGATGCGCTCATCAAGATAAAAAACGAAGTCGACGCCTCGCTGACTTTTCGCCGCTCGTGTCGCGAAGGCATCTGTGGCTCTTGCGCGATGAATATCGATGGTGTGAATACGCTCGCTTGCACGAAATCGTGCGACGAGATCAAAGGCGACGTGAAAATCTATCCGCTGCCGCACATGCCGGTCATCAAAGACTTGGTGCCCGATCTCACGAACTTTTATGCGCAATACGCTTCGGTAAAGCCCTGGCTGCAAACTCGTACGCCGGCGCCGCCGGATCGCGAGCGTTTACAATCGAAAGAAGATCAAGAAAAAATCGACCGGCCGTCGGCATGTATTCTGTGCGCATGCTGTTCATCGAGCTGTCCTAGCTATTGGTGGAACAGCGATCGCTATCTCGGCCCCGCTGCACTGTTGGCAGCGTATCGCTGGATCATCGATACGCGCGATGAAGCGACCGGCGAGCGTCTCGACGATCTCGAAGATCCATTCCGTTTGTATCGCTGCCATACCATCATGAACTGCGTGCAAGCCTGTCCCAAGGACTTGAATCCGGCGCGGGCCATTGCCGAAATAAAGAAGCTGATGGTGGAACGGTCTCACTGAAGACCAGGCCGTGGGCGGTAGGCTTTAGCCGGTAGGCTGGCTGCAAGGCCAGTCTTGCATTTGTGCTTAGGCGGCTTGTGCTTTTGTGCGAACATTGTTCTATTCTTACCTACAGCCTACAGCCTACAGCCTACAGCCTCTTCTATGACCTCTTTCATGGACACCCAACGGGTTTACAGTCTGCGCTGGCGTTGCCGGCGCGGTATGAAAGAACTCGACATGTTACTAACGCGCTATTTGGAGCGTGATTACTACACCTCGAGCTTGGAGCATCGTCAGGCGTTTGAGGCGCTGCTCCAGAAAGCCGATCCGGAAATTCTCGATTACATTCTCGGCAAATCCGTTCCCGAAACACCCGAGCTTGACTATGTCGTTTGCCGACTCTCCGTCCCTGGTGGTTGATCGGCAGATTGCCTCGCAGTATGGCGTGGCCGGCGTTTGCCTTGCCGTGGCGGCGTCGATCCCGTGGTGGCTGCCGTTCGAACTTGAAACACGAATTATCATTGCATTCGCGTTCAGCGCGATCACGGCCTTGGCCGCATGGCGAGCGGGTCTATTCGGCGCGCGATATTGCGTGACTCAAGCAATTTGGGATAGCGCTGGTCAATGGCACTTGGTCGACGCGAGCGGATCTCGCCAAATCGCGGAACTCGCATCGGCAACCTGCGTGTGGCGCTCACTAATCTGGCTCCACTGGAAGAGCGATGGTGGTCGACGGCAACTGCTATTGCTGCGTTCTTGGCGGCAGGGCGGCGGCGCCAGTTCACAGCGTTGGCGGCCATTGGCGGCGCGACTGCGGCTGCGCAGCGCGTGAGCGACGTCTCAATCGATCCGATCCGGCAAAGAGTCGCGAAACTTTTGCGTGGCGTGACGGTCCTACTGCACGACTTTGGGGCCGTTGTGAAACTTACGGTCTCCGAGTTTAGGGCGGAAGTATTGACGGTCAGAAGTTTTGCCCCAGTTATCGTCCAAGTCATCGTCCAGGGTATCGTCCAGGGTATCGTCCAAAACCACTTGTGCTTCGAAGACGTTTTATGTCCGAACCGAGCATTCATTCCAGTTCGCCGTCGCAGCCCGGGATTCAGATTCATTCCAAGTCTGCGGGTGTCCCGCTCATTGTTTCGACAACAGTCGCGAGTCCGGACGTGACGGTTGAAGCAACCGACGCGCAACTCGTACAACGTGCGCAGAGCGGCGATCGCACCGCATTCGATTTGTTGGTGCTGAAGTATCAGCATCGCATTCACAAATTGGTGAGTCGCTTTGTCAACGATCAAGTCGAAGCTCAAGACGTTACACAGGATGCCTTCATCAAAGCCTATCGGGCGTTGAAATCTTTTCGTAACGACAGTGCGTTCTATACCTGGATGTATCGTATTGCAATCAACACGGCGAAGAATGCCTTGGTTGCCGGCAAGCGCCGGCCGCTCGATTTCAATCTCGACGCCCAGGATCCCGAGCAATACGAGCGACATTCGGGATTGCGAGAAGGCGATACGCCCGAAGGTATTTTACTAACCGAAGAGATTCGTCAGACCGTGCAGCAAGCGATGCAAGACTTACCCGACGATTTGCGAACCGCGATCACGTTGCGCGAGTTGGAAGGGTTGTCGTACGAAGAGATTGCCGGCGCGATGGAATGCCCAGTAGGCACAGTGCGTTCCAGAATCTTTCGCGCGCGCGAAGCCATCGACAAGCGGCTTGCGCCGTTATTGGATTGATAATGTTGTACTCAAATTGTTTTACCAATCTTGTTTGCCAGTAGCCATTCCCCGGTAATCATTCTTATGACCGATCCTATTCACGAACAGCTCTCCGCTTTCCACGACGGCGAATTGCCTGCCGCCGAAACCGAGTTACTGCTGAAACGATTAGACCGCGATCCACAATTGCGCGCGACGCTAGGTCGATACTCTTTGATCGGTGCGGCATTGAATGCGACACAGGCGGGTGGTCCGTCGCGCGATTTCGCAACGCGAGTGGCGCGAGCCATTGAGCAGGAGTCGATGCCGGCGCGAGTTTGGCGTCCCGTGGCGCATTGGCTGAAGCCGATGGCCGGCGGTGCGATTGCGGCAGGCGTGGCCGCGGTGGCGTTGGTGACGTTACGTCTTGCTCCGGTCGATGTTCCCGTCGCAAATTTTGCGGTGACCAATTCGCCGACCACGACGACACCGGCGGTCACATCGACGATCATGGAGAAACAACGGTCCGCTCAAATCGAATCGGTCGCGCGTGTGCGTGAACGCTTGCCCAGCGATACTGTGCCGGTGAGTAACGTAAACTTTACGGCACCGCCCATTCAAGTCAGCAACAGCGGTCGCTTGGCAAATTTCGTGGTCGCGCACAGCGAGTATTCCTTGCCGCTGGGTCGACGTAACTTACTGACGAATCTATTGGCGGAAGAGCCGTCGTCCGATGCCGATTCGACTGAAGCAGATTCAAACGGCGAACAGCCAACGCGCTGAGCGCATCCGCATGCGATCGTCAGTCCGCCTTTGTCGAAACAACGCCAATCGAACTCGCCGTGCGGCGGTCACGGCGATACTGGCTTGCGCGTTGGCGGCGGTGGCGCAGGCGGCTGACGAAACCGACGCACACGCCTGGCTCGATCGAATGACGCGCGCATTGGCGACGCGCAATTACGACGGGCGATTTTTACATCTAAGCAATGGCCGCGCCGAGAACATGCGAATCGTGCATCGAGTGCTCGACGGTGTGGTGACCGAGCGATTAGTGTCGCTGGACGGCAGCGGACGCGAGGTCATTCGCAATGCGAATGAAGTGCTGTGCTACTTGCCGGACCGGCGCACGGTGTTAGTGGAAAAACGCACCGACGTCGATCCGCTGCTGAGTACAGTGCCGCAGTACAACGAGCGACTTAAAGCCAATTACACGTTAACGTCGCCGCAGAGCGCTCGAGTCATGGGACGCATCGCGCGATTGGTAAACGTCGTACCACGCGACGATTTTCGCTATGGCTATCGATTGTGGTTGGATCATGAGTCGGCAATGCCGCTGAAGTCGGAACTTTGCGATAGCCGGGGCCGAGCTATCGAACAGATCGTGTTTGCCGATTTGCAAATGCCCACCGCGATCGCGGACGCAGCGCTGAGTCCGGGCATGTCCACCGAGGGATTCCGCTGGGTTCGTCAGGAGCCGATGCAAATCATTCGGCCTGGTCCGAACGGTTGGACCGTCGTGAATCCGCCGCAAGGATTTCAACTTACGATTTCGCGTATGCAGAAGATCGCGGGATTTCGAGCGTTGATTCAACATATGGTGTTTTCCGATGGCTTAGCGTCGGTATCGGTATTCATCGAGCCGAGTAATGCCAGCCAAGAAAAATCCGGATTTTCGCGCATGGGAACAGCGCACGCGTTTTCCACGGAAATTCAGGATCACCGAGTGACGGTCGTTGGCGAAGTGCCGGCCAACACCGTGCGCGTCATTGCCAATTCGGTGGCGCGAGAAGCGCCGGCGAAACGGCGATTCGATTCCCTTGCCACGCCCGCGAAACAGTGAGTTCGAAGCAGTGAGTTCCTGGGTCGTCT
>JAYTQU010000187.1:0-10540 GCA_043746555.1 Pseudomonadota bacterium
CGTTGCGCCTTGCCCCGCATCGCTTGATCCCAACCTGACAAAGTAGAACTAAATACATTTTTGCAAACCTGAGTTCGAGAACACCTTATAATGTTTTGCCGATAGATACACACCGGCACCAAAGAATTCTGCACACCTGTTTACACTTGAAAGAATCTCCTCGCCGCGTGACTAAAGACCTTGCATCAGTGGCCGCGCTCGCATAGCTTCCCTGTATGTCGAAGTTTTCAAATCGAAGATCGGGCCTGTCAGTTGACCCGCACGTTACGATTGAAGTCCTCACTACCGCGGCTCTTACGCCAGTGCTATGGAATCAGATTTGGAGTCTCACACAGGAATTCTTCGACACGGATCGTGCCTATGCAGAAAGTGAGCTAAAGGAATATCAATCTACAGCTCTGTTTTGGACGCGTGGCGACCACAAGCTGATCGGCACCGCGTCGATAGATGTCTATCCCATTTCCCATCAGAATCGCCGCCTTGTCGTCATCTACACCACGCACGTGTTGCTGCGTGAGGAATATCGCGGCCACAATCTCATTCAGCGGCTAGGCGTGCGAGTCTTTTTGAAAACCTGGCTGCAATTTCCCTTTCGCTCTATCTATTGGTTTTTCGATACCGTCAGCTACAAAAGCTACTTGCTCCTGCCGCGTAATTTCCGAGAGTTCTGGCCGCGCCTCGGGCAGAAAACACCGGACCGCGAACGCGATCTGATCAATCGTTTAGCTAACAAAACCTACGGCGACTCTTGGCGCCCTCAACTCGGCATCGTCGCACGTTCAGGGAAAAAGCGGCTAAGGCCAGACGTTGCACCCTTGAATCGAAACGTGCCTTTAACGCCCGAACTCAGATTCTTCTCGACAGCCAATCCGGGTCATGCCGAAGGCGACATGCTTGTTTGCCTATGCCCGTTGACCTTTGCCAATTGGCTCAGCGTCGGCGTTAGCGTACTAAGGCGAATGCGAAAGCCAAGAAACTCATTGCCACCCACGCAAATTTCGTAGCTTTCACCGGTGCCGATTTGTGATCGTTACGCATGCCATGTATCCGTATGTGGGTTTCAATAACAAGCAAGAACCCATTGGGGGCGTTGCGGTACCGGTGCTCACTTGTGAAGTTATTGCCGGATCGTGCGAGCCTCGATATCGGTAGGGCGAGTTCGCCGACAAGATTGAAT
This sequence comes from Pseudomonadota bacterium, assembly GCA_043746555.1. Taxonomy (GTDB): domain Bacteria; phylum Pseudomonadota; class Gammaproteobacteria; order Steroidobacterales; family Steroidobacteraceae; genus CAZQYC01. Next base: position 1,178 of record JAYTQU010000187.1, read on the forward strand.
CGTTAGAGCGGCGCATGCCAGCCGGACATTTCAAACGGACAAGTTTCTCTACCGACGATGACCAGCTAAGATCGCCTACGTATGCAACCGCTACCAGCCTCTTGGCGTCTCGCCTGTTTCGATCTCGACGGAACGTTGGTGTTGGGCACGAGTGTGTGCCTGCACTTGGCGGAGAAGTTCGGACATTTTGAGCACTTACAACAGCTCGAAGCGCGGTACGTGAATGGCGCGATTTCCAACGCGCAAATCGCTGACGGGATTTGTCCTTACTACGCGGGCCAGAGCCTCGATGCGATTGAAGCGCACCTATCCAGTGTTCCTATAATCAATGGTGTGCCAACTGTTCTCGCGACGCTAGCAGCCAAAGGAATTGAGTCGATCATCTGCACGGTCACGTGGCGATTTGCTGCGCAAATACTCGCGCGGCGCTATGGCTTTGTCGACGCAAGTGGATGCGAAATGGATATCGATGAGAACGGCGTGCTCATAGGTCGCGTGTCGAAGTACTTCGACGAGTTCGACAAACTCGATTTTGTGAAAGCGTATTGCTCGGAACGACAGATCCCGCTTTCTCAAGTCTTCGCCGTCGGCGATTCACGATCCGACATCCCGCTCTTTGGCGCAGTCGGTTTCTCAGTGGCGCTCAACGCAACGGACGCGGCGAAAGCAGCAGCTTCGGCGGCGATTGAGACGGACGATTTAGAGGCAGCGCTTGAAGTGGTTCCGGGATTGATGGTGCGGCAACTCTAGGGTTTCTCGTCAAGAGTGTCCGCGCATGAGCGGAAATGGGGAAAGTCCGACCCCATTCCCGCATTTCAATTTCCGTGCTATTCCTTACTTCTTCTCCGCCTTAGCACGCTCCTCCGCACGTGCTCCCGCCAGCATGGCGCGAAGCGCGTAATTCCCCTCGGTGCATGCGTACTCGTAAACCGGTTCGTTGATGCGGTTGAACGGCAGCTCGCCGCTGTACGGTGCGGTGAGCGACGATGGGTCTTCCACCGTGAACTTGTAGTCCAGCACAGCGGGACCTGTGCGCGTGAACCGTTCGATTACCTTCAAGTTGTCGGACGCCCCACGAAAGGCGCCCAACCCCGCTGCCGCGCCTAGTTGTTCCGGATTGATATTCGTTGTCTCGACGACGAGCGTGTCGCCTTCCCAATGTCCGATCGAATCGCCAAACCAGGGTCGGACTTGCGGTGGCACGTGCTCCGTTGCTCCTAACCGGATGATGCGCGCGTCATGAACCATTTCCGTCAAGATGACGACGCGGTCCTTCGTCTGAACGATGCTGTAATTATTGTTATAGAAATAATTCGGCAGCATCGGCGGTCCGGCATTCGATCCGAATGAGGTGATGCAGCGGTCGGAGAACGATCTGGCTTCGGGGCCGTCGTACTCGCCGTGCTTCCTCGCCATGGCCGAACGTTCCGTCAGGCGCTGTTTGCCCGCAGCGGTGAGTTGAGGGATGCGGCCGTTGGGTGGATCGACGACGATGGAACTGCGCGCGACGCCGTCGATGCGGATGACCTTGTTACCCGGATCGAGCCAAAAGCCGTTATATCCACCGACGTTGCCGCCGGCCGCCTGGGCAACCCGCTCGACGAACGTGGGTTCGCCCGGTACCGATGCTAGCTCGTAAGTGCCGTTCGCCTTGGTCACCTTCTCGTTGGGATCACTGGGCCGGTCGCGGAATTCCTGCACGTCTTGAGCTCGCTTCTCAAGCGCGGCCGCCTGTTCGGTGGTCAGCGTCGATCCCTGATTCCCCATCCGTTCGAAGGGCGTCTGCGTTTCGTTGGTCCAGTTGCCCTGGAGGTCGGGTTTTCCGTCAGGCGTGCGCGGCACGACCCAAGATTTGCCGCTGCTTTTACTACTAGCCGGCACCTTTGTAGCCGCCTTCTCAGCGGCGTGCGCGCCGATAGGCGCAAATGTCATCGCCGAAATACCGAGCGCCACACTGAGTGATAGGGCGAGTGTTCCGGCGAGCGAAAGCGCTCTGTGTTGTGAACATAAACTTTTCATCGCGTTTGACTCCTACATCGGTTTTCGCATTCCTTATATTAGTGTGCCTTGACCTCACGAACAAGAATGAATGGGCCCTGACAGCCTCGCGCGAGCATGACTACGCGGTGGCCCCGTTCATTCAATGACTGAATCGATTGCTGAACAGGACCATTGGAGCCAGGCTTGAGTTTCTTGACATTTGGAGACGTTGTTCGCTTGACGGATACTCGGTACCAAATAGTCTTCATCGATTGAATCCACTGTCCTAACCAATCTCTGCTCTCTGTCCCTTCCCGCGATCACGCCGGGTTGCTACCTTGCGCACATTGGAGTGCGCATGAAGTTATCAACCCTTAAGTCTCCTTACATCCGTCTACGCATTGAGCGGGATCAATCCGTCACTGACTTTTCGCGTCTCGACATCGTGAAGGCGGTGCGGCGGGAATTCGATTCAGGATGTTTGCCGGCGGGATCGCGGTTGCCGCCGGTGCGCATGCTGCAACATCAACTCGGCATCGCGAAGAACACCGTGCAGGCTGCTTATGAAGAGTTAGTCGCGCAGGGCATTCTCGAAAATCGACAGCGGCTTGGTTATTTTGTTCTTGCGCCGTCCAACCAACGTACTGTGACGAAGTTAGCGACGCCGGCGATACCTGTGTTGTTGAAAGTCCCGGCAGTGCCGCGGCCGACATCGAAGCGAGGTCGAAACGCAAAGCAACCGATCCGACTCGGGAGCGCGTTCATCGACAACGATCTATTGCCGGCCGAACGAGTCGCGGAATGTTTTCGCGCAGTACTCAAATGCGGCGTGCCGATGGATTACGACGCTCAAGGATTTGCCCCATTGCGCGCATTGATTGCACAACGTCTTGAGAAGCGCGGCATTCCGGCTCGCGCCGACGATGTCATCATCACCACGGGTTCGCAACAAGCGCTTGACGTCGTCACGCGCGCATTGCAAAAGCGATCGATAGCGACGGAGAACCCTGCCTACGGAATCGGCAAGCAACTATTCGAGATGAATCAAATGGAAGTGACCGGGTTGCCGCTCAATCCATTCGACGGTATCGATATGAAGGCGTGGCGGAAATTGTTGGTGCTGAATCGTCCTTCCATTGTGTACATCACGACCAACTTTCACAATCCAACCGGCTATTCGTATACCACCGCGGAACTCATGCAGCTCATCGAACTGTCGCGCGAGCTGCAGTTTGGATTGGTGGAAGACGACTGGGGCTCGGACATGCTGTCGTATTCCGAGTTTCGACCGCCATTGCGCGCGCTCGGTGGCGACAATGTTTTGTATATGAACTCGTTCACGAAGAAAGTCATTCCCTCGCTTCGGCTCGGCTATTTGCTTGCGAACGAGACGACACGCAATTCGTTGCTCGCCGCCAAGCGCGTGGCAACGCTTGCGAATCCGACCATCGTCGAAGCGGTCGTGTATGAATTTGTCGAACGCGGTTACTACGATACGCATCTTCGACGCCTGCAGGCCGAACTCGATACTCGCTATCGACAGTGTTTGGAGACATTGACCGAGCTGATGCCGGCGGGGGTGCGCTGGACGACTCCGGGAGGCGGGCCGGTTCTATGGTTGGAGATTCCGCGTCGCGTGGATCTCGCTTCGCTCACCGAGCGACTGAAGAAAAAAGATGTGCTGCTTGATGCGCGGTTGAATGAGTGGTTTTTTAGCCAGCCGCACCTGCACGGCACACGCATTAACTACGCGCAGGAGTCGATCGAACGAACGCGCGTTGGATTGGAAATTTTAGCGCAGGAATTGCGCAACGATCTTGAGTAGAAATAATGGAATTGCTATCTGACCCTGTTGAGCAACTTCGTGATTGGCAAACCGAGGCTGAGCAATCAGGTCCTGGATCGGATGTCGTCGCACTGGCGACAGCGAGCGCCGATGCTGTTCCCTCGGTGCGCATGGTGAATTTCAAAGGCTGGTTCATTGATGAGCGCGGTGACTGCCTGAGCTTTTTCAGCAACTACGAGAGTCGCAAGGGTCGCGAGTTGGCTGACAATCCGCACGCAGCAATGTTATTTTATTGGCCGTTACTCAAGCGGCAAGTTCAAGTAGAAGGCCGTTGTCGGCGTTTGGCAGTCGAGGCTTCGCAGCGATTCTTCGCAAGCCGGGAGCGCGAGGTGCAATTGTCGACGCTGATGTCCCAGCAGAGTCGGGAATTGGAATCGAATGAACGCATGTACGAAATAGTGGATGAGTTGCGACGGCAATATCTGGGGAAGGCGATTCCCTGTCCGAGCTACTGGGGCGGCACGTTGCTGTATCCGGAGCGAATCGAATTTCGCGTCAGCGGTGAGCACCGGCGTCACTATCGTTGGGCGTTCGAACGGGCGAGCGTTGGTTGGCGGCAACGCAAGCTGTACCCGTAAAAGCATTCCACTGTAAGACCCACTGTAAGACCCACTGTAAGACATTGAGCGGCTGTCGCTGGGCTAAAGCTGGCGCATACCCTCATTTCACCTTTACACTACGGCTCTTGTCTTATTGAGACCGCTCTCAACAGGACAGTATTTGATATCAAACGGGAGCCGGTATGCGCGCGTCGCGAAATTCAAATTGTGTGTCGAGAAATCTCTGGGGTCGTGCGTGCTCAGTGGCGCTCGTTGCTGCGTTGGTTCTGCAGCCGGTGTTTGCTGTCGAACTAAAACCACTACCGATAGTAAAGCCCGAGCAAGCGGGCATGTCTTCGCAGCGATTGACTGCGCTGAAGGATGGGATGAAGCAGCTCGTGGACGACGGCAAATTGTCCGGCGTTGTCACGATGGTTGCGCGTCACGGGAAAGTGGTCGAGTTGGCGGTGACGGGCAAGCGCGATATCGCGGCCGATGCTCCCATGAAGACCGATGCGATTTTCCGCATCTATTCGATGAGTAAACCGATCACCGGCGTTGCGATGATGATGCTGTTCGAGGAAGGTAAGTGGCAGCTCAACGATCCGGTGGCGAAATACATTCCGGAATTTGCAAAGCTCAAAGTGTTTTCCGCATCGAACGCGGAGGGCGTTCCGCAAGCGCATTCAATGACGATGCGCGAACTCATGTCGCACAACGCCGGATTCACTTACGGTTTTTTTAGTAACACGCCGGTCGATAAATTACAGATTGCAGCGGATGTGCTCAACAACGACATCACGCTCGACGAAATGATCAAGCGAGTCGCTAAGTTGCCGTTGAACGCCCAACCGGGCAGCGAATGGCACTACAGCATCTCGGTCGACATTCAAGGCTATCTCGTGCAGAAGCTGTCGGGTATGCCGTTCGGCGAATTCTTGGAGAAGCGCATCTTCAAACCACTCGGCATGGTCGACACCGGGTTCTATGTGCCGAAGGAAAAACTGAATCGACTTGCGGTAATGTATAAGTACGAGAAGGGTAAGTTGGTTCCCGAAACAGGCGGATTCAATCACGACTTCTCGAAAAAGCCCGCACTCGAATCGGGTGGTGGCGGAATGGTGTCAACCGCGTCCGACTACATGCGCTTCTGCCAAATGCTTCTCAATGGCGGTGAACTAGATGGCGTGCGATTGCTGTCGCCACTCACGGTGGAGTTGATGCATACCAATGTGCTGCCACCGGGCATGCCGATATTGACGCCCGGCGCCGGGTTCGGTCTGGACTTCGCTGTGTACACCGATCCGATTGCTGCCGGCGGTTACTACGGCAAGGGCACGTTTTGGTGGGGTGGTGCCGCAGGAACGTGGTTCTGGATCGATCCGGTCAACGACATGATCATGATCGGCATGATTCAACAGATGTCGGGCACCGGTGCCGGCACGTCCACCGCGTTGGGTGTTCCGGATGTGCGAGGTCTATCGCGCGCGCTGACCTATCAAGCGATTGTCAATTGATGCCAACCGACGCTGCGAGTGTTTGATCGCAACGCCGTCAAATGCGCGCTACGGATTCGATTCGTTCAACTCGGATGCTGATTGAACCGATCCGTAACGCGTTTGCTTGCCCCAACCGACTCGCGGTCCGCGTAGCGCGGTAGCAAACGATTTGATCGCGACGTAGTAGATCATTTGTCGGTAGAAGAACCGTTGCAGCGGCAACCGGATCAGCAGGCGCCAATCTTCATACGGCTCGAATGGAAAGGCGAGTGTGGCGGTGGCGACGTTAATCGCTAGAAATAAACCGTAGTAATACAGCGTTTGTACGAACGCGCTGTTCATTATTTCTGCCTGTGTTGGATGCGATGCGTGACCGATGAGTGCGCGTGTCGCCGTCCACAGCATCGACAAATCCATTGCTGGCGATGTTTTCAGCTCGCTCGCAAACGCATTCTCGACAATCGCGGCGGTGCGATCGGTTGAGCCGTCGTCGACGACTGGAATTTCAAGCGTGACGTATCGCGATGCGAGTAACGAACGCACGGTGCGCTCGATGACACGTTCTTCGTTGTACGCCGGGATCTTCCGAGCCCAAGCGCCACACGATAACGATAGCGACGCTAAGCACAACGGCGAGGCGCAACACGTGTCGCCAACGTTGCGCCGAAAGGTCGAAAAAAACGTGCCGATTGGAACTTAAGCTCATTCGCGTAGTATTGTCGCATGCAGAGCCACCCAAAACGTACGAACGAAAGTCGACCGATCGCCTTACGCTGTCACGTTGGTTATCACATTGTATGACACGGTCATCGATTAGCCCGCGTCGTCAACATCGGCCCGCCAAACTGAAACAAGCATTGATTGCCGTTAAGCACTGTTCAATCGTATTGGACGATAAGCGCGTGCTCGACGAAATTAATTTTGCACTACATCGCGGCGAACGATGGGCATTGGTTGGCTCTAACGGTTCCGGGAAAACGCTGTTTCTAAAACTTTTGCGCGGCGATATGTGGCCGACTCCCGATGGCAACGAGAGCCGCGAATATTGTTTCGACGGCGACAAGAGCGATCAACCATTTGGAAGTAGGGAACACATCGCGTATGTCGGACCGGAACGTCAGGATCGGTATGTGCGCTACGAGTGGAATCATTCCGTTGAACAAATCGTCGCCACCGGTTTGTTCGACGAAGATATTTCTCGAACGAAACCGAACTCACGAGAACGACGGCGTGTCGCAAAGTTGCTGAAACGCTTTCGCTTGTCGTCGCTGCGTCGACGAGGATTTCTCACCCTCTCTTACGGTCAACGGCGTCGCACGTTGTTAGCGCGCGCTTTTGCCGGCGAGCCAAGCGTGTTATTGCTCGATGAAGTATTCAACGGTCTCGATGTCACCAGCGCCGGCATCGTGCGCACGGCACTGAATCGTACGCGTGGCGTCGGTTCCACTTGGATTGTCACGACGCATCGATCGCAAGATGTACCGAATAACGCAACACATTTCGCGCGGATGGAGGAAGGTAAGTTGCGTGATGTGACGAATGTTCGCGATACGCTTGCAATTGGCGTTTCTTCTCCTCGCGCTCATCCTTGTACGCCTCGCAAGAGCGTCGATACGCGCAACCCCATTATCCAATTGTGCAACGCTGATTTGTATCGCGACTATCGTTTGATATTGCGCGACGTGAACTGGACAATTCGTCGCGGCGAGCACTGGGCGATTGTCGGAGCGAACGGTTCGGGAAAATCGAGTCTGCTGACGTTGCTATACGGCGATCTGCATCCGCGACTCGGCGGAAGCATCGAACGCGATCGTGTACCATTCGGGACTCCGATTGCCGAATGGAAACGGCGAGTGGGCTTTGTCTCACCGGAATTGCAAGCGGACTATTTTCTGGCGCGCGACTTAGAAGAAGTAGTGATATCCGGTCGATATTCGTCGGTCGGATTAAACGGCGCGCCGACAACAGCCGATCGTCGCGCGGCACGGTATTGGCTCAATTTCTTTGCGCTAGGCGAAGTCGCGCATCGCTCGCCACGCGCCGTTTCTTATGGGCAGATGCGACGCGCCTTGTTGGCGCGCGCCATGAGCAATGACCCGGAGTTGTTGTTGCTCGACAAACTGGCGCGCAATGGCGTGCAGTTGTTAATGGCAGTGCATGAGCGCAATGACTTGCCCGCTTGCATATCGCACGAGCTTTCGATTCGACCAGGCAAAACAGTGGTAAGCGGAGCGCGTCGCCAAGGCGCTTTCACGATTTAGTGTTGCCGATATCCACCGCATTCAGGTGCGGCTATAACGGTAACTCCGCTTCGTACACGATCACCGCGTCGCCCTCGATGCGAACGCTCTCGGCCACTTTGCCGACGCATTCCACTTGCACGTCGACAATGCCGGGGCGATTGACGGCTTCGCCTTGATGGCCGCGAAAGTTCACACGATTGTTTTGCGGTGTGAGCAAACCGTGCGTAACCAAATACACACCCAACATGCCGTGTGCGTTGCCGCTGACCGGATCTTCCGGAATGCCGAGCGACGGGCAGAACATGCGCGCGTGCGTGTTGGTTGCATCGTCGAGGCCGAATACGAAATAGCCATCGGCACCGACATGTGGAGTGAGCCTAGTGAGTTCCGCGAAGTTGGGCTTTAGCTCGCGCAGCAAGTCGGGCGATTTGAGCGCGATCAATAAACGCGGGCTGCCTTTCACCATCACTTGCAGAGGACAGTCGTTACGCAAGCTGGTGCTTGAAATGCCGAGAGCATCCATGACTTGACGACGATGATGTTCCGGAATCGTCGGGCCCAGCGACGGCGGACTTTGCGTGACCGCGATACGAAAATCGCCATCGACTGACGACACGTCGATTGCAACAACGCCCGCACCGGTGAGTTGACGGAGCGTGTTCTTTGGCGCGCCTTGTTTCTTAGCCAACACGTATTGCGCGGCGATCGTTGCGTGGCCAACAAACTGCGCCTCGTGTTGCGGCGTAAAGAATCGCACTTGCATATCGTGATCGCCGGATTCCGCCTGCAACACAAAGGCCGTCTCCGCGTTGACCTCGGCGGCAATGGTCAGCATCTCGGCGGCGGTTAAGTCGTCCCCATCCAACACCACAGCGGCTGGATTGCCGCTAAAGCGTTGGCGCGTAAATGCATCGACCTGAAACAGACGGCAACGGCGACTGGCCATGAAACACCTTGTGTGAGGAATTAACGCGCCCTTATCGCGCAAGTTGAGGCGAACGTCAATGAGGAGAGCGAGGCGGTAGGCAGCGGACTGCAGGCTGTAGGTCGGAACGGAAGCGAAACCCGATAGCGGCGGTGTTTTTTTGCTGCTGCCTCTGCCTAGCCTACAGTCTACAGCCTAGATACTCCGCCCCGCCTTGGGGTGGTCTTAAAGACAGGGCTAATTCGTTCTCCCCTGCATGGCGAAATGGCTGTGTGTCTTAGGGGTCTTGGGTAATTGTCGACGCGGTGGTTTCTGTCTGCAGGCGTTTTTG
>JAYTQU010000188.1:0-7507 GCA_043746555.1 Pseudomonadota bacterium
AATGGCCTGAAAAAGCGCAGCGTACACGGCAGTACGTGAGTATTTTTCAGGCCGTTGCAACGCCGCACCGCGCGCTTCAGCGCAACCTGACAAAGTAGATTTAGGACCCGTTTCTTTACCCGGCGACGCAAAGCAAATGCCACGAGAGCGAAGGTAAAAGCCATTTATGATGATCACAAAACTATTGGGCACGGCAATGATGGCGTTGCTAGCCGTAAATGCCATGGGGAAAGACGTGAACGACATTTCGAAGAATTTTTCGCCGCGCTTAGCCACCCCGCGTATCGCGCCGATTGGAAAAGAAGGCCGGACGCCCGATCAAGAGAAAATGTTGGCGAGTCGTCCCGACTACAACATTTACAAAACGCTCGCCCACGATCCGGAACTTTACGCTCGCTGGAGCGGACTCGGTCAGTACTTGTTAAACCGCTCTACGCTACCCGCGCGTGATCGCGAAATTGTGATCCTGCGCATGGGCTGGCTGTGTCAAGCGCCGTATGAATGGTCGCAACACGCGCGCATTGCGAAAGCCGATGTGAAGATGACTGAGGTTGAAGTACATGCGATTGCGGAAGGCGCAACGGCCAAAGGTTGGAACGATTTCGAACGTACGTTGATCACGATGGTGGACGAGCTGCGCTACGACGCGATGATCAGCGACAAAACGTGGGTCGCGTTGCGTGCGAGATACTCCATCGAACAAACCATCGATGCGATATACACGGCCGCGCAATATCAATTGGTCTCGATGGCGCTAAATAGCGCCGGCGTGCAACTCGATCCGATGCTGCAAGAGCGCATTCCTACCGACGCCGCATTGCCGCGAATTGCCGGCATGCCGCATTCGCCGCGCTTGCAAACACCACGCGTGGCGCCGCTCGCATTGGAAGCCATGACCGCCGAGCAACGCGTGTTAGTCACACCGCAGATGCGCGATGGCAAGGTGCCGAACTTGTACGCCACATTGGTCAATCACGTGAAGTTCTATGAACCGCGCCGTCGCTTCGGCAGCTATGTGCAACGCGACTCGCATTTGCCGCCGAAAACGCGCGAGCTTGTCATCTTGCGTACTGCTTGGTTGATGAAAGCCGAGTACGAATGGGCGCATCACGTTCCGCTCGCCAAAAAGGCGGGGCTCACCGACGGCGAAATCGTACGCATTGCCGATGTTGCAAATACGAAGCGGTGGAGTGAGGAAGAATGGGCGGTATTGAGTGCCTGCGACGAACTACGGCGTGAGGCATTTATTTCCGACGTCATATGGAACCGATTGAAGAAATACTATGACCCACAAAAAATACTCGAAATCATTTACACAAGCGGTGGCTATGCAATGACGGCGATCGCGATCAACAGTCTCGGCATTCAAGTCGAGCCCGGCAACGTGAGCTTTCCGCGCGAATAACAATGAAAGCAATTCAAGCCGGTTGTTTTCGCGTTGAGTTCGCCGGTATGCGCGAACGCCGTTGCGCGATTGAGTAGGATGACATCCTAATCTCACGCTGTCGCGTTAAGATTGCTGCTTGGAATCAGTATAAACGATGCATTTCGACAGGCTCGCGAGCTTCGGATAATCGGACTCGGGAATCTCGATATCGAACGCCTTGTGGATGGCGATAGCGAAGTTGAGTTGATCCATCGAATCGAAGTCGAATTGATCGCGAAACTCTTGATCGGGTTGCACCGTCGCCGGATCGATGTCCGGTGCGATGTCGGTGAGCAACGCGAGTATGCGTGTCTTCAATGCTTCCGCATTCATAACTTCTCCGGAATTTGTAGCAGATCGCGAATGCGAGCAAGAAATTGCGCGCCGCTACGACCGTTGCTAACACGATGATCCGCCGCGAGCGTCAGCGTCATGATTGGCCGCGCTGCAAGCTTGCCGTTCACAACCGTTGCCCGATCTCGCACCGACCCTGCGCCAATAATCGCAACTTGCGGCGGATAAATCACGGGGAACAGCGAATCGACCCCGCCATCGCCTAAACTTGTAAGCGTAATAATGCCGTCCGATAACTCGCGGTTTTTCAGTCGCCCGGCGCGCGCTCGATTGACAAGATCGCGTAGCTTCTCCGTAAGCAGCGGCAATTGTTGATCTTGCGCATCGAGTATCGCAGGCGCAATCAGACCGCCGCCTCGCTGTGCGATGGCGACGCCGAGATGAACTGCTTTACTCGGTTGGTACGTTTTGTCTTGGTAGTACCCGTTGAAATCCGGAAACGCTTGCAACGTCAGCGCGATCGCGCGTAGCAGCGGAACGACCGGCAACATGCGTTGTTCGATTGGCAACTCGGCATTGCGTTTTGCAAGCCATGAGTTGACCGAACTGTAATCTACGTCCGTGGACAGATAGTAATGCGGTATCTCGCGCTTGCTGCGCGCCATGGCGGAAGCAATGACTGCCCGCATGGCCTCGGTTGCCGATGGCGTTTTCTTCGTGACCGCACTGGGTTCGAAATCACTGTGTGAGACATCATTGCGCTCGACATCTTGCAAAGTGATTGCGCCGCCGGGCCCGGTGCCGTGCAGTGATTCGAGATCGACGTGACGTTGTTGTGCGCGAACGCGAGCTGCCGGCGAAATCTTTTGTCGTCCGTGAGGACCTGTTGTCGATTCCGTCAAGTGTGTCGATGGGACTTGCTGTCCACGGTTGGTCGCTGCTGCGCTTTTTTCCGGGACCGATTCGGCCCCGGTCAACGCGTCCGTTGAAAAAGTGGATGCCTCACCGCCTATCAAAGCGAGCACGCCTCCTACCGGTACGTTTGTTCCCGGTTCTACAAGCAGCTTCTCGACAGGGCCGCTTTCAAATATCTCAATATCGATTGCCCCTTTATCCGTCTCGACGACAGCCACGACGTCGCCGCGTTTCACGACATCGCCAGGCTTGATCTTCCATTCGACCAGCGTGCCCGATTCCATGTCGGCGCCCAGGGACGGCATTTTGAATTCGATGCGCATGCGTTTTTGTTCATTATGGATTGAGCAGCGGCGACAATCGCCGGCACTCGCGGCAAAGCCGCTTCTTCCAAGTGTTTCGGATACGGCACGGGCACTTCTTGCGTACATACGCGAGCCACGGGGGCATCCAAGTCATACAAGCAGATCTCACCGATTCGTGCTGCAATTTCGGCAGAGATGCCGCCGCTTTTCCAGCCTTCATCGACGATGATTGCGCGATGGGTTTTGCGAACGGAAGTAAAAATGGTTTCGTTATCGAGCGGTCGTAACGTGCGCAGATCGACCACTTCGGCGTTGATCCCGGATTTGGATAATTCTTCCGCGGCCATCAAGCATTTGAACAGGCTCGCGCCGTAGGCAATCAAAGTCACGTCGCTGCCTTCGCGGCGCAGGGCAGCATGATCGAGATCGGCTTTCGACCACGCGTTGCTCAACTCGCCTTCCATGTTGTAGAGTCCGATGTGCTCGAAGATGAGCACGGGGTCTGGACATTGAAGCGCGAGCGGCAACATGCCGCGTGCGTCGTCGATAGTGGCTGGCGTTAGCACGCGAATTCCTGGAATGTGCGCATACCAACCTTCAAAACTGTGCGAGTGCTGCGCTGCCAGCTGTTTTCCTGCGCCGGTACCCAAGCGAATCACGACGGGCACGGGAAATTGTCCGCCAGACATGTGACACAATGTCGCCGCGTTGTTAACGATTTGATCGAGCGCCAGCAAACTAAAATTGCCGGTCATGATTTCCACGATCGGCCGCATGCCGGCGAGCGCCGCGCCGATACCCGCGCCGGTGAAAGCGGATTCGGACAGAGGTGTATCGCGGATGCGCTCTTCGCCGAACTCTTCGAATAGTCCTTTGCTTACCGCAAACGATCCGCCGTACTTACCCACGTCTTCGCCCATCAAGAACACGCGCGGTCGTTTTTGAGCGCCTCGCGCAACGCCTCGCGCACTGCTTCCCGGTAGGTCATGGCGAAGCCTCCGCGTAGACGAAGCGCGATATCTCATCGATGGACTCGAATGCCGATTCATGCGCAAACTTCACCGCTTCGTCAACCTCCGCTAGGGCTTCCTTTTGTAAGCGTTGGAAGTCGTCTTCGGTCATCAATCCCATTTCTTTGTAGCGCTTGGTAAACGTAATGAAGGGTCCGCGTGCCTGCCACGCTTCCACTTCGGCTTTGTCGCGATACAGTTGCGCGTCGAACATGGAGTGCGCACGAAATCGGTAAGTCAGCACTTCAAGAAGCGCGGGGCCGTGGCCCTCGCGAATATTCCGCACTGCTTCGCGCGCTGCGCGTTCAATGGTGACGACATCCATTCCGTCGATCGCTGTGGCAGTTATTCGATAACTAGCGGCCTTCGCTTGAATGCTTGTCTGCGATTCGGAACGACCTTGCCTTATCGATAGCGATTGTTCTCGCATACGAATAGAACCGGCAATTTCCATAACGCGGCGAGGTTTAGCGATTCGTGAAATTCTCCTTCCGCCGCGGCGCCTTCGCCGAAAAAACAAACCGCAATAGCATTGCGTTGCTGCATTTATATCCGAGCGCCAATCCCACAGCGATCGGCAATCCGCCGGCTACGATCGCATTGCCGCCATAGAAATTGGCAGCCTTGTCGAAGATGTGCATCGACCCGCCGCGACCGTGACTGCATCCCGTGATTTTTCCGAATAGTTCGGCCATCACCGCATTCATCGGAATGCCGCGTGTCAATGCATGTCCGTGTTCTCGATACGTCGCGACGATGGAGTCTTGCGGCGTCAGTGATTGCATCACGCCGACGGCCACCGCCTCTTCGCCGTTGTACAGATGTAGAAATCCTCGTATGTGTCCCGCGCTATAGAGTTCGACACAACGATCTTCGAAACACCGAATGCGCAGCATCTGCTTGAGCAAGTGCAACACGTGATCGCGATTGATGGGAGTCGAAGAATCGCTCACGCGCCGCCCTCCATGGAGGATAGATCGCCTTCCGGCAAGCCAAGTTCACGCGCCTTTAGTAAGCGTCGCATGATCTTGCCGCTGCGCGTGCGCGGCAATGATTCATAGAAAGCGATTTCGCGGGGGGCGACTGCTGCGCCCAATAGTTTGCGTGCCGTGGCCATGATTGCTTTGTTCAAACGGTCGCTTGGTTCGAATCCCGATTTGAGTTCCACGAAGGCCTTGACAACCTCGCCCATGATTGGGTCAGGCACGCCGATGACGCCGACTTGGGCAACCGCCGGATGCGTCATCAATGCCGATTCGACTTCAAACGGACTGATCAGATGACCCGACGATTTGATGACGTCGTCGGCGCGGCCGACGAACCAGTAGTAGCCATCCGCGTCGCGCTTGGCCAAATCTCCGGTCAGATACCAGCCGCCTGCAAAGCATTGCTTGTAGCGCGCTTCTTCATCGAGATAGCCACGAAACATCGAAGGCCATCCGGGCTTGAGTACGAGTTCGCCGATCTCATCGTCGCTTAACACATCGACATTGCCGTCATCGCGCTTGTGCACGATGCTTGCTTCGATGCCCGGCATCGGTTTGCCCATCGATCCAGGGCGCACATCCATCGATGCATAGTTAGCGATCATGATGCCGCCGGTTTCCGTCTGCCACCAATTGTCATGAAACGGTAGCTCGAATGCTTTCATTCCGAATTGGACGCCTTCCGGATTGAGCGGTTCGCCAACGCTGGCGAGGAAACGTAGATTCGGATAGTGATGTTTCTTTACGAGATCGATACCCGCTTTCATCAACATGCGAATCGCGGTCGGCGCCGTGTACCACACGGACACCTTTTCGTCGGCGAGAGTCGAATACCAGCGCTCGGCGTCGAACTCGTCTTGATCGACGATCATCGATACGCCGCACACTAAGGGCGCGATGATTCCGTACGATGTGCCGGTAACCCATCCCGGATCGGCGGTGCACCAATAATTGTCGTCGTCTTGAAGATCGAGGGCGAACCGTGCCGTCACTTCGTGTGCGACGACGGCAGCGTGAACATGCATGACGCCTTTTGGTTTCCCCGTGGTGCCACTCGTGAAATGCAGTAGCGCCAATTCCTCCGGCTGCATGGGCATGGTTGTGAATCGATCCGATGCTTGCGCCGTGAGTGCGACAAAGTCGAGAGTGTCGTGCGGTAAATCGTCGGCATCTTCGCGAATCAGCAGTACGTGCTTTAGATTCGGCAACTGCTCGCGCAACGCGGCAACCTTGCGTTTATATAGTCGATCGGTGGTTACCAGCACTCGCGCCGCCGAAATGTCCAGTCGCGAATGAATCGGCTCCGGTCCATACGCGGAAAAAAGCGGGAGATAGACCGCGCCCGCTTTGATTGAACCGAGTGCGGTGAAATAGAGTTCGGGAATGCGACCGCATAATGTGGCGACTCGTTCGCCGCGTTGAATGCCCAAGGCTTGCAATACATTTGCGAACCGATTGGCTGCCGCGCGAAGCTGGGTATAGGTGAAGTCTTGGGGCGGTGCGTCGCGCTTGAGAAAGCGGATCGCGCGTTGCGACGCTCGTTCGCCATCGGCATGGCGATCCAACGCTTCTGTCGCGATGTTAATGCGATCGCCGGTCAGTCGCGTAAGTCGTTGCGTCGCGTGATCCCATGTGAACTCACGGCGAACGCGATCGTAGTCGCACAAGTTATGTGTGCGCAGCGATTGCGGCTTGTGAATCGTTGCCATTGTAACCGTCGACATCGCGAGCTGTTCCTTTACCTGTGTAGTTGCGAACGCTAGCGCATAAGGCGAGACCCGCGATATTGCTTTCTACCCGCAGCGTATACGGGAATTCCCTAAGAGCATATAGAACGGGACCTCTTGAATTCGGCGCGGCAAACGCACTTTACGTATTTAGCATGGAGCGACCTATTTGTTGCGATGGGTGTAATTCCTTTACGCCGTTGCTCGAACGGTCGTTCGTTGATGGGCGCGCGATGCTGGATTCGTGGTGCGGTTTGCGTGCGGATGGGTCCAGAGCGCCTTTTGTCTTGGTGCATTGATCTTGAGCCGAGGAGGTTATGAATATGATCCGCTGGGAACCGTTCCGGAGGATATTTTTCGGCAATATTCACCGCTATTGCGCACCCGACAGAATTGACGAATGACAAATAAAGTGAAATTTCAGTCCTTGATTCGCAAGGGTTATTTCACTTTACGTTTCAAAGCCATTGGTCAATATTGTCACAGATAATGAAATATTCCGGCATTTCTGCCAACTAAAGTGAAAAATTTGTGCAGACCTTTTAAACGGTCGCAGATGTGGAAGCTACCTGGCGGCGTTCTAAGTAGATCGATTGGCCTACGATTGCTCAATGACGGTGCGGGTTTTGATAACCATCGCGCGGCCGTTTCTTCGTGGCTAAGTGCGCATTGCCAATATTGTGACCACTCAGAGCTTGTGAAATTTTCAAAATCAGCAGCGCTGATCGAGCTGCGGTCTTGCAGAGCGGATTTTTCGTTCCGCGCGTGCGCGATGCGCTTGAGTCAGTGGCATTGAGGTGAAGTGTGATTCGATAGACGATATAGGCGGATGGAGTGAGCCGTT
>JAYTQU010000189.1:0-3609 GCA_043746555.1 Pseudomonadota bacterium
TCCAGTTGCGCGCGATTCGGCATCTTGACTCGAACCACTCCGCGCTCTGTTCGTTGTTGCTTCATCGCCCACCTGCTTCGTTCGTTCAACGTCAATGGCGCAATTATGCCAGGGGTCGGGGAATATTTTCACAGGCTCTCAGGTTGCGCTTGATCCCAACCTGACAAAGTAGAACTAAGCAGTCATTGGAATGGCTTGCACTTGACGGGTGCTTATTTTTGAATCGGGTGCTCGCGAGGCTATTCGTTTGCCAGTTAAATCATTAAAAAGCCGGTCCTTTCACGTGGTGGGTTTTCTGTTATGACCAAGTAACTTTGCCCCCGATCAATCCTGGTATGAACTCCAGGTTGTCCAGAATCGACTCCCCGCTCGTTGAGATGGATACGACGGCTATGGTTTGTTTGTCGTCGTTTAGAGTAATTTAGACTCAACCGTCGAGAACGAATGTCGTCTCCGCGCTGGCACCAAAAGCTCTTCGGAAATCTCCGCAATTACATCGTTATGCTTCGTCTACGTCGGAAAACCTTACGTTCACATCGAGCAACTGCGAAATCTTCGCTCGGTGGCACAAGAGCGCGCATCTAAATTGTCCCCTAAATCATTTGCTTAACAAATCGCCTGAAAATCGAAACGCAAGTGGATTGGATCTTGCTATGTCTATAGCAGGGCATTCTAACGTCACTTATTGATTGAGGTGTTTTCTATGAAAGGTAAGTATTTGGGGCGCGGGGCTGCCGGAGCGCTCATTTTGATCGGGGCTGCAGCTGCACACGCCGGATCGATCGACGTATTGGTGGGTTACGCCGACAATCTTCGTCCAAGCGGTTTCTTTCCGACGAATTGGATTGGTACTCCTGGAGTTGTATCTGAGTCGTCCGGTGCCCAGAGCTTCGACGCGGGCGCTATTCGGATTGACAACAACAGCGGCGGCGCTGTCACCATCACAAACTTTCAAGTGAACTTTCCAAACATTGCGACCACTTTCGCTTTTTGGAGTTCACTCACCATCGCTGATGGTGGCACGGGCATCTTTACGCAAACGGTTAGTTACAATTTTGATACCAGCGATTTCGGTCAGTTTGGCGGATTGCCCCCGACTGCGCTCGCTCCGAATAACTACTTGGGTAACGGCAACGCCAGCTTGATCGGTGGCTGCGCCAGTTCTTCCGCGTTCATCGCACTTGCGGGTTACACCGCTGCTTGCGCGTCGTCGGCTCCCGTAATCTCGTTCCTGGAGAACGGCGCGCTTGTAAGCTTCACTGACACAGGCCACATTCTAAACACTGGTGGCTGGGATTTTGTAAATAACAGTGTATACGGTGGAGACGGTAACGAATCGATCAATTGGAATGTCGTGGGTAGCGAACCTGTTCGAGGCGGCACTTCTGTTCCGGAACCGGCATCTTTAGCTCTTCTCGGCATCGGCCTCCTGAGTCTGGGCGCTATGCGTCGCCGCAATCATCCTCAAAAGTAAAAGTCGGATCAATACGACGCGTGTTGCGGCGGTCGTCAGAGATGGCGATCGCCGTTTTTATTTGTGCGCCCGGCAGGGCGCACAAATAAAAACGCCGGTCAACCTTGGAGATTGGCGCAGCGCTAACCGATGTCGATTTTTCCGGCGCAAGATTGCGCTACGTTGCAATACGCGATTGAGACCTTCATGACACTCTAAAGCTGCTGTCGTCGCGTCAGAAAAAGTTATGAGCGATACTTAGTTTGATTGCGAAATAAAAAATCCATGATTTCATGTTGCAAAAAGCTAAGTCCGACAGACTGCTAGATCAATTTCAAATCGAGAGCCGTAGCCCCTGGAAATACGCGTTCCAGCTGCGCGTCGGACAATGACCACATGGCATTGAAAAGACCGCCGAGCACGGCGCGGTAATTGTTAAGCACCGGATAGTCGCGGTCTTGAAACAGCGAAGCTCGTTCCACGGCAACTTGTTCGCCCACGATACGACCACCGTTGATGGCCCCGCCCAATAGCCAATACACCGAGCCATGGCCGTGATCGGTGCCATTGTTGCCGTTTTCGCGAAACGTTCGTCCAAATTCCGATATCACCGCAACGACCGTGTTGTTCCATTCGTTGCCGATGCTTTGCGCAAAACTTCGCAACCCGCGACCGAGGTTTTCAAGATTGTTCGGCAGCGCCCCTTGCGCTCCGCCTTCGTTGACATGCGTATCCCAACCGCCGACATCGATGAAACCAATGCGGTATTGATCGCGCATCAGCCTTCCCATGCGTTCGGCTTCCAGCTCGAATCCCTTGGCGGTAATGGCACCGCGATTCGCTTCGCGCATTTCGTCTTCCATCGCTGTCGCGACCTGTTGCCGCAGTTCCAACCCGTCCTCGACGGCGGAAACAAGATGATGCCCGCTATACATACCGGTGAGAATGGCGGCTTGTCGCTGGTCAAAGGCGGGCTTGCCGATGCCTTTGAGAGAAATATTGGGAATGTCCGCGTCGCCCTTGAATATCAAAGGCAACGCGTCGGTAAATGCAATCGACGACGCGCCGGTAAGCACGCTCGCGAGGCGACCGAGAAATCCGGAACGAAAATCGCGACGACCTTGCATCGCCTGTCCCAACTCGATGCTGTCCTGAGTTTCGAAATGACTGCGCGATAAATCGTCGGTGCCGGCAAAGGGAATAAACGCCAGTTGTCGTTGCGTAAATAGCGGCGACATCGACTCTCGCAGTGCGGGCGCTAACGCCCAATCGGAATCGAGCTCGATTGCGCCCGTGGTCGCCCTCGAATCGGGGCGCGGAATTGCGATATGCGGGCGCGCTTCATAATAGTAGTCACTGGTGTAGGGAATGAGCGCATTGGCGCAGTCGTAACCGCCACGCAAAAATACCAGCAGCAGTCGCGGCGAATTCGTCGGCGCCGCGAACAATGCGCCGCCGACGGTGAACGCCGGCAAACCTGCGGCAGCCATGCGAATAAATGTCCGGCGTTTCATAACTCTTCTCCTTCGACCGCGTCGTCGTAATGACAACGCAAGTTGAGTATCTAGCGATAATTAAATTCCGGCGATGCGAGCAAAAACGTATTCCACTCTTGCTGCGAATTGGCCTGTTCCAATGCGCTGCGAGAATTCTTCGACAGCAGCGGTTCAACGGCAGAGTAATAATTGCGATTGGCAAGTTGGGGGAATCCGGCTAGACGAGGCGCACTGCCGTCCTCGGGTTCAAAGATTCCGGCATTTCCGGATGCGATGGCGCGCGCAACTTCAAAACGTTTACTCATTTGGCCCGAGCTCGCCCAACCAGCTTCGGTCAGCGGATAGCCGTCGGGCGTTTGACGGCCGTAAAGCGGTTCGCCCAATGCGTTGAGCCAATTCATCAACGGATGTGCGTTGGCGATCGGTCGCGAGTCGTAGGCAAGACGTACGGCGGACACGACGAAGTGCATCGGATCCTTGAATTTTGTCCCTAGCGACGCTTCGAACTCGCGAGATAAAATCATCGTGCGCAGGACCGCCGATATGTCGCCACTCGTTTTCCGAAAGGTATTGGCCATGCGCGCGACCAAATCGGGCGACGGGTCATCGGCGACGAAATACGTGGCAATTTTTAATGAAACAAGGTGCGCGCAACTCGGC
>JAYTQU010000190.1:0-4802 GCA_043746555.1 Pseudomonadota bacterium
TGTGCGAAGAGTTCATGCTGCAACTCGCCGAGCTTTTGGAACGTGACAGGTCGCCAGTACAAATCGCCGACATCAAAGTCGTGGACATCGATGGCGATGATGAGCTCACCCGCCGATACTTCGACCGAATCCCGGTGCTGACAATCGACGAGCGGTTTGTGTGTCAATATCGCCTCGATGTCGAGCAATTGCGAGGGTTTTTGTCGGCGTGATGATGGTCGCGCGGCTGATCACCGTCGCCTTCCCGGCAATGACGAGTCCCGATTCTCAAATCATGGCCTGAGCGGTCGGCTATAATCCCCCGCCTTTTGACCGCCAGGGATGGTGAGAATAGCTACGGCGATCGCTTTGTAAAGCGCCGATATTCTCTACATCCGTGTAGGTCAAAAATGCAGGCGCGTTCAGCGTAGGCCGTCGCCGATCCATTGTCTTGTAGCCGTTGTTGTTGCGTCTCGCCGAATCCAATTAATGAAACTGATCCGCAATTTTTCAATTATTGCTCACATCGATCACGGTAAATCCACGCTCGCAGATCGTTTGATTCAGTTGTGCGGTGGGCTCGAAGCCCGCGAGATGGAAGCGCAAGTGCTCGACTCCATGGATCTCGAGCGCGAACGCGGCATCACCATTAAGGCGCAAAGCGTTACGTTGAATTACCAAGCCAAAGACGGTCAGACCTATCAGCTCAACATGATCGATACGCCGGGTCACGTGGATTTTTCCTACGAAGTCTCCCGGTCGTTGGCGGCCTGCGAGGGGGCGTTGTTGGTCGTCGATGCCGCTCAAGGCGTCGAAGCGCAAAGCGTGGCCAATTGCTACACCGCACTCGAACAGGGTTTGGAAGTGGTACCCGTGATCAACAAAATCGATCTGCCATCCGCCGATCCGGCGCGTGTCATCAACGAAATCGAAGAAATTATCGGCATTGACGCCCAAGACGCGGTGCGGGTTAGCGCCAAAACCGGCGAGGGCGTCGCCGATTTGCTCGAAGAAATCGTTCGCCGCATTCCGAAGCCGAAGGGCGACCCCGATGCTCCGGTGCAAGCACTGATCATCGATTCGTGGTTCGACAACTATGTCGGCGTGGTATCGCTCATTCGGGTCGTAAACGGTGTATTGAAAACCGGCGCCAAGATTCGAGTCTGGACCACCGGTCGCGCGCACAATATCGATAAGCTCGGCCGCTTTCATCCCAAGTCGCGGCCGACCGAATCGTTGTCGCCGGGCGAAGTGGGATTTTTGATTGCCGGCATCAAAGAAATCGACGGCGCGCCCGTAGGCGACACGATCACGCTGGACGCAAAACCCTGTGCCGCGCCACTGGCCGGATTCAAACAGATCAAGCCGCGAGTGTTCGCTGGATTATTTCCGGTGAGCACAGACGACTACGAAGCGTTTCGCGATGCGCTGTCCAAGCTCAAGCTGAACGATTCGGCATTGCATTACGAGCCGGAGGTGTCGACCGCGCTTGGATTCGGATTTCGCTGCGGGTTTTTGGGGTTATTGCACATGGATATCGTGCAGGAGCGGCTGGAACGGGAATACAATTTGAATTTGATCACCAGTGCGCCGACGGTCGTGTACGAAGTTTTAAGGACCGACGGCACTCTGCTGTACGTGGATAATCCCGCTAAATTGCCGCCGAGCAATGTCATTGACGAGTTGCGTGAACCGGTAATTGTCGCCAACATTCTGGTGCCGCCCGAGCATGTCGGTGGCGTATTGAAATTGTGTAGCGATAAGCGCGGCAAACAAAAAAAGATGCAATACCTCGGCAATCAAGTCACGCTGCAATATGAACTGCCGATGGCCGAAGTCGTGCTTGATTTCTTCGATCGACTAAAGTCGGTGAGTCGAGGTTACGCCTCGTTTGATTACGAGTTCAGTCATTTTGCAACTGCGCCGCTGGTGAAACTCGATATTTTGATCAATGCCGAGAAAGTCGATGCGTTGTCGATCATCGTTCATAACGATAATGCTTATCAGCGCGGTCGAGAATTGGTCGATAAGATGCAAGAATTAATTCCGCGACAAATGTTCGAAGTCGCCGTGCAAGCGGCGATTGGCAGCCATGTAGTGGCGCGCGCAACGGTAAAGGCGATGCGCAAGAATGTTCTCGCCAAGTGCTACGGCGGCGATATTTCGCGCAAGCGAAAATTGCTCGAAAAGCAAAAGGAAGGCAAGAAACGCATGAAGCAAGTCGGCTCGGTGGAGATTCCGCAGGAAGCTTTCTTGGCGGTGCTGAAGATCGGAAGAGACAATTAAATAGTGTTGCCACGTAATTCGTTAAGGTTGTCCCGGCGGATTTTCTTTGGTCATATTGAGTGCGTTGGTATCGGTAGAAATTTTGGTCATGAATTTGTTCGGTAGCGGTTTATCGCTCTAGGTGATTCGATGTATTTAGATAAATATCCTGTCGATGCATTGGAGATATTGTTGTTACTGGCGACCGCCGTACTCGGCGCGGTCGCCATCGTCGACGATCTCTTCCTCGCGCCGCGCAGAAGATTGCAAGCGACGAATCCCGTGGCCGTACCGCTTGCGATGCGCGTCGTGCAGATTGCGTTTCTCGTGCTCATGGTGCGGTTACTGGTGAAGATGATTCGAAGTTCGGCGCTAGATTTCAGTTTCGTTCTGGTCGTCGGCGCCGCGTTTTGCGGCATTGTGTGGTTGCTCGAAAAGTTTGTGCTGAGTAAGGAGCGGAGCGAGCTTGCGCGTCGGCACGGCAAGCCGGAATCCGAGGCCGCCCTGTTGCCGGCGACCTCCGAGTACGCCATCTCGTTTTTCCCGGTCATTGCGGTGGTTTTGGTAATCCGTTCTTTTCTCATCGAGCCGTTTCGGATTCCTTCGGATTCGATGATGCCGACGTTGCTCGATGGCGATTTTATTTTCGTCAACAAATATTCGTATGGGTTGCGGCTGCCGGTTACCAACACAAAGATCGTCAGTATTGCCGAGCCCAAGCGCGGCGATGTTATCGTGTTTCGATTGCCGTCCGACCCATCGATCAACTACATCAAGCGTCTAGTCGGGTTGCCGGGCGATCACATCGTCGTGCGCGACAATCATGTCAGTATCAATGGGACGCCGGTCAAGTTGACCTGGGATGGGGTTTACACCGAGTCGCCAAACTATGTCGGCGCACGTTTGGCGCACGAGCAATTGGGAGGGGTCAATCATCTCCTCATGGCGGCGGCCGATCGCTATAGCACCGACTATGAAGCCGAAGTTCCGCCGGGTCATTACTACTTCATGGGAGATAATCGCAATAACAGTCTCGATAGCCGCTTCCCACAGGTGGGATTCGTCCCCGAGGAAAATCTTGTCGGCCATGCAGTGAGAATCTGGATGCATTGGGAGTGGCCGCACATGCCGGCATGGAGTCGAATCGGCAAGGCAATCGAGTAGTGTTCGACACTTTCGATGCCGAGGCTTGACTCCGCTTTGACCGGCGTGCCTCCTGTGGCATACATTGCAGTCTGATTGCTGGGCACTCTGATAGCTGGCCAGTCTGATTGTTGATTTGTTCGCGAGGAAGGCAACTATGAATCGCATCGGTACCATTCGTCGACAACGTGGCGCGACGTTCCTCGGCGTGCTGATTATCGTCAGCATTCTCGGCTTCGCCTTGTACGCGGGCATCCGGTTGGTGCCGCTTTACAAGGAATATATGGATGTGTCGACGGCAATGACGCAGATGGCAAGTACGCTTGGTGCGACCGCGAGTCCGGCCGAGATTCGCAATTCGCTACAAAGGCGTTGGGATATCGACGATATCAAGAGCATCCAGCCCAAGGAAATAGAAATCAATCGAATGGCAAACTCCACCACGGTGCGTGCCCAATATCGTGCCGAAACTCCCTTCATCGCAAACATTTCGCTCGTGGTCGATTTCGACAAGACGGTTACTATGGGCGGCGCGGCGACTCCTTGAAAACAGTGGTCGAATGGTTGCGCGATACACTTGGCTATGAGTGTCGCGACGAACAGCTTCTTGACGCCGCGCTTACGCATCGTAGCGCGGGCGGCGCTCACAACGAACGATTGGAATTTCTCGGCGATGCCGTGCTCAATTGCGTGGTGGCGAGGCTAGTGTTTCGCGAGTTTGCGGCCGCAGACGAAGGGGATCTCTCACGATTTCGAGCAAGCCTAGTCAGCGGCGAATCGCTTGCAGTCATTGCGGCGGAAATCGGCGTGGGTGAGCGTCTGCACTTGGGCTCTGGTGAATTAAAGTCCGGCGGTTTCCGGCGTAAATCGATATTGGCTGACGGCTTCGAGGCAATTCTCGGCGCTATCTATTTAGACGGTGGGTTTCCCGCGGCCGAGCAAGTGATCGAAAGAATGTTCGTTCCGCGATTGGCGCGCATGCCAAGCGCCATGGAACTCAAGGATTCGAAGACGCGTTTACAAGAGGCTTTGCAAGCGCGAGGCTTGCCGATTCCAACATATTTAGTCGAGTCCATTTCCGGCAAGGCTCATTCACAAGTGTTCAATGTTTCGTGCAGCGCGAGTGCGCTCAGTTTGATTTCGACGGGAGAAGGATCTTCGCGGCGGGCAGCTGAGCAAGCGGCGGCGAAGGCGTTGCTCGATCGGTTGGCCGCAACGCGAGCGCTGCAATGAGTGAATCTGTGCCCGCTGTACTCGACGATTCGGCCGATATGTCGACGCAGCCGCCAAAAGAAGTTCATTGCGGTTTCGTCGCGATTGTCGGTCGTCCCAACGTCGGTAAATCGACATTGTTGAATGCCTTATTGGGTCGCAAGGTGAGTATCGTATCGCCTAAACCGCAGACCACGCGACAT
>JAYTQU010000191.1:0-9959 GCA_043746555.1 Pseudomonadota bacterium
GAACGCGGTGAGGCCTTCTTTGCCTTCGGCCGAGCCGCGCAATCGTGCGAGCAACTTGGCGGTATGATCCGGAAGTGAATTCGCCTCAAGCGTCATTGCGTCGCGAACTAGTTGCTTGGCTTCGCGATGCGCCGCGGGTCCACCTTGCAGCAACAATCCGATGCAGTCTTCGACGGTTTGATCGAGAACGTCGCCGTTCACTGCTTCATGAAGCAGTCCGACTTCGCGCGCTGCGCGTGCATCCAACGTCATTGCGGTTAGAAACCATCGTCGTGCTTGACGTTGACCGATCGCCGCCACGACATACGGTGAGATCGCGGCGGGCACAATTCCAAATCGGACTTCGGTGAGCGCGAATTTTGCGGTGTCGATCGCGATTGCAATATCGGCGCACGCAATCAATCCCACTCCGCCGCCGTACGCGCCGCCGTTGACGCGCGCGATCACCGGCTTGTTCATTCGATCTAGCGCTCGTAAGCAGTGAGCGAAGCGAAGGGCATCCTCGTAGTTCTCTTGTTCCGACATCGTTCCTTGTTTGCGCATGTGCTCAAGGTCGGCGCCGGCGCAAAATACCTTTCCCGCGCCGGTGAGGATCGCAACTCGCGATGAAGCATCGGCGGCGACTTCGTCGATCACATCGTGCAGGCGACGCACTAGAGCGTCGTCAAAGGCATTGCGTTTATCCGGACGGTTGAGCGTGATTGTTGCGACGCCACGCGTATCTTTCGACAACAAAACCACTTCACTAAGAGGGCTCATGTCCAGGGCTCACATCCGAAAAATTCCGTAAGCTTCAGGTCCCGGAGCGGGGCCGGCGCTTGCAATCATGAGCGCTCGCCCAAGAACTTTGCGCGTATCGCACGGATCGATTACGCCGTCATCCCAAAGTCGAGCCGTGGCGTAGTAGGGATTGCCCTGCGCTTCGTAACGTTCGCGTATCTGGTCGATGAATGCTTGTGCGTCCGCTTCGGGCCAATCTTGTCCACGTGCTTTCATGCCATCGCGTCGGACGGTCGCTAACACTTGCGCAGCTTGTTCGCCGCCCATTACCGAAATGCGTGCGTTCGGCCACATCCACAACATGCGCGGATTGTAGGCGCGACCGCACATTGCATAGTTGCCTGCGCCGAAAGAGCCTCCAATCACCACGGTGTATTTCGGCACGCGTGAGCATGCGACGGCGTTGACCAGTTTCGCGCCGTCTTTCGCGATGCCATCGTGTTCGACTTTTTTTCCAACCATGAAACCTGTGACGTTTTGCAGAAACAATATCGGCACGCTGCGTCGATTTGCGAGTTGCACAAAGTGCGCGCCTTTGAGCGCCGACTCCGAAAATAAAATGCCTTGATTGGCGAGTATGGCGATCGGGAAACCATGAATTCGCGCGAAACCGCACACTAATGTTTTGCCGTATAACGCTTTGAATTCGTGAAATTCCGAACCATCGACAATGCGTGCGATGATTTCATGCACGTCGAAGTGCCGACGCGTATCGATAGGAATCACGCCATACATTTCATGCGCCGGATACGCCGGCTCGACGAACGAATCGCGTTGCAGCCAAACAGGAACGCGAGGCGGAAAGTTTTTCACGATATCGCGTGCGATCGCCAGTGCGTGCTCGTCGTCGTTGGCGAGATGATCCGCGACCCCGGATATGCGTGTGTGAACATCCCCGCCGCCTAACGTTTCGGCATCGACGATCTCGCCGGTCGCGGCTTTTACTAGCGGCGGACCACCGAGAAATATCGTGCCTTGCTTGCGCACGATAATCGCTTCGTCGCACATGGCGGGAACGTACGCGCCGCCCGCCGTGCAAGAACCCATCACGACAGCGACTTGCGGAATGCCGGAAGCGGACAGTTGCGCTTGATTGAAAAAAATGCGACCGAAATGATCGCGGTCCGGAAAGACTTCATCTTGTAGCGGCAGAAACGCGCCGCCTGAATCGACCAGATAAATGCACGGTAGACGATTTTCCAAGGCGATCTCTTGCGCGCGCAGATGTTTTTTTACGGTGAGCGGAAAGTACGTTCCGCCTTTGACGGTTGCGTCGTTCGCGACAATCACGACTTGCCGGCCTTGTACGCAGCCGATGCCGGTAATAATGCCGGCGCTGGGCGCTTCACTGTCGTATAAATCTCCCGCCGCTAACGCCGAGAGTTCCATGAAGTGACTTTCGGAATCGATCAGTTTTGCGATTCGTTCGCGCACCAAGAGTTTGCCGCGTTCGGCGTGTTTGCGTCGCGACTCCTCGTCGCCGCCCTTGGTTACGCGCGCGATGCGGCCGTTGAGGTCATCGACGAGATCTCGCAGGCGAGCGGCGCTTTGTTGAAACTCTTCCGACTTGGCATCGATATTGGTGGACAGAATCATGAGTTCGTTACGCAGTTGCTTCGAATAGTTCGCGGCCGATTAACATGCGCCGGATTTCGTTGGTGCCGGCGCCGATTTCGTAGAGCTTAGCATCGCGCAATAATCGTCCGGCCGGATAGTCGTTGGTATAACCATTTCCGCCCAAGGCTTGAATCGCTTCGAGCGACATCCAGGTCGCCTTTTCCGACGCCTGCAAAATGCACGCGGCCGCGTCGATTCGCGTGATCTGTTTCCGATCGCAAGATTTCGCGACGGCATACACGTAGGCGCGGCAACTATTCATGGTGGCGTACATGTCGGCGATCTTCGCTTGCATAAGTTCGAACGTGCCGATGGGTTTGCCGAATTGCTTGCGTTCATGCACGTACGGCAGAACGACATCCATACACGCTCGCATGATGCCAAGCGGGCCGCCCGCGAGCACAACGCGCTCGTAGTCAAGGCCGCTCATTAGCACTTGTGTTCCGCCGCCTTCGGCATGCAAAAGATTCTCAAGCGGCACTGCGCAGTTGTCGAAGACTAATTCGCCGGTATCCGAACCACGCATGCCAAGCTTGTCGAGTTTTTTTCCGGTGCTGAATCCGGTCATGCCGCGTTCGATAATAAAGGCCGTGATGCCGTTATTCTCGTGTCCCGGTGCGAGTTTGGCGTAGACGATTAGCACATCGGCTTGCGGGCCGTTGGTGATCCACATTTTGCGGCCATTGAGAACATAGGTGTTTCCACGGCGTTCTGCGAGTGTACTCATGCTGACGACGTCCGAACCCGCGCCGACTTCGCTCATCGCCAATGCGCCGACGTGTTCGCCGGAAATCAACTTCGGCAGAAATCGTTCCAATTGGGAAGGCGTTGCCCAACGACGCAATTGATTCACGCAGAGGTTGGAGTGCGCGCCGTACGACAATGCAATCGATGCCGACGCGCGACTGAGTTCTTCCATTGCGATCACGTGTTCGAGATATCCCAAACCCGCTCCCCCGGAGGATTGTTCGACCGTGAGACCTAGTAGTCCTAAGTCTCCGAGCTTGGGCCACAACGCGCGCGGAAAAGTGTTGTCGCGATCGATTTGCGCGGCGATCGGCGCGATATGCGCGGCGGCGAATGCGGCAACACTTGCGCGGAGCAGCGCAATGTTCTCGCCTAAATCGAAATCAAAATCTCTAATGCCGTCGGCGTGCATCGCGAACCTCGTGAGAATGGCTAGACTGTGTGGCGCAACCCTGCGACGAATTAGCGGCGAATTATAGGTCCGTCGCGACGCGATCCGTTGACGAACGTGCTTTAGAGTGCAATCCGGGGCGCGCCTGATTGCTAATTGCAGTCGATGTTCCGTCGCCAATCTTCATTGGGTTTTCTTGCGTTCGGCGGCAAGGGTTGCGATGCCATCGTCGTCCGCTAAATCCGGTTCGCCGAGTGCGAGTAAAAGTTTGGCGCGGCTGTGGTCGCGCTGATAGTTCGCCACTGCGGTCGATTGCGACAAGTCCGGTGCAAGCACCGGCACTAGCACTTCGATGGTGACGCGTCCGGGGCGCGGCCAGATGGAGTCGCTGCGCAATAAATGACGCGCGCCGCGAATAGCGAGCGGCACGACTGGCATGCGAGTGCGTGCGGCAATTGTGAACGCGCCGCCATGAAATCGCGCCAGACCCGGACGTCCCGTGAACGTGCCTTCGGGGAAGAATACCAACGAGCCGCCGCCCGACGCCGCGCGCATGAGGCGACGCGCATCCATCGCGCCCGAATGGCGATTGAAACGATCGACGAACTCGGCGCCCAAGCGCCGTAGTAACAACCCCGCGAGCGGCACGCGCACCATTTCCTTTTTGATCACAAACGCGAATCGCGCCGGCAATATCGCTTTGAGTAACACGCCGTCGACGTAACCTGAGTGATTCGCGACGATCACGCTGGGCGTGTCGGGTAACAGTTCCTCTCCCTTGTAATCGATACGGACGCCTACAACGATGAGCCAAGCGCGGGCGCAATAGGAACCGACCACACTACGTAGTCGCAGGCCCGGCAATATAAGAAGCACGATGAGCGTCGCGGCGCCGAACATAAGCAGCGTCGACCAGGCATAAAATCCGTAAAGGACGACGACAGTGCGATTGAGTATCTTCATTGTTGACTAATTCTACTTTGTCAGGTTGCGCCTTGCCTCGCATCGCTTGATCCCAACCTGACAATGTAGAACTAAGCGTTGGTATCTGCACGGCAAGAACTCGACTCGCTTGGGGCTACGAATACCCGGCGGAGCGGCACTACATAATATAACTGAGCGAAAATAGGAGACGATTTTCTGTGAACTGGTTCTCTTTATGTTAATAGTAAAAACATTCTGTGAAAGCAGTCACGCCGACGATTGCAAGGCTCTCCGCATACTCCAGACACGTTAAGCAAGATCGGTCGCGCCCGCGCGCGTGGGTATTGGCCAGTTTGCAGGTGAGTCCACAGTGAAATGAGCGCCGCTTCCAAATCGAGTGTCTTTACGAAGTCTGCCATGGTTGACGCAACCAAGGTCGCGCCGTCGAGTCCGTCCGCCGCAGCGATCGATCGATTTTTGGATGCCGTTTGGTTGGAGCGTGGTCTATCGCCCAACACGTTGTCCGCCTATCGCGCCGATCTCACGGCGCTGGATCGCTGGCTGCAATCGCGCGGCACCGTGATCTCCGAAGCAAAACGAGCCGATATTCTGGCGTTTATTGCTTGGCGAGTCGAGGCCGGTGCCCGGCCGCGGTCGACAGCCCGTCAATTGTCCAGCTTTCGCCGCTTCTTTCGCTTTTCAGTTCGCGATAGCGGCTTAAAGGAAGATCCGACTGCACAGATCGCCATGCCGAAAATTGGGCGATCGCTGCCCAAGTCATTGACGGAGGAAGAGGTCGACTCGCTGTTGGGCGCGCCGGTTGTTACCGATCCGCTCGGACATCGCGACCGAACAATGTTAGAGGTGTTGTACGCAACGGGACTGCGCGTCTCCGAGCTCGTCAATTTGCGGTCGTCGCAAGTCAATCTCAATCAAGGCGTGTTGCGCATCGTCGGTAAAGGCGATCGCGAACGACTGATACCGTTGGGTGAAGAAGCCGTGCGTTGGCTCAATGAATTTGCTAACGGTCCGCGTTTGGAGATTCTGCTCGAACGCCAAACGGATTGTTTGTTCCCTACGCGTCGCGGCGATCGCATGACGCGGCAGGCGTTTTGGCACATTATCAAGCGTTATGCGCAAAAGGCCTGTGTGCAAAAGGCGCTTTCACCGCACACGCTGCGACATGCTTTCGCCACACATCTCCTAAATCACGGCGCCGATCTGCGTGTGGTGCAGATGCTGCTCGGACACAGCGACCTGTCCACCACTCAAATCTACACACACGTGGCACGCGAACGCATGAAGGAACTGCATTCGCATCACCATCCACGCGGTTAACGAGACTCAGGAACGGCGAATACTCCACATTCTGAGTCGTTTCCCCGCGGAAAATACCAGCTCTGGTACACTTCGCCCACTCAGATGGCTAATTTGTCGTGAACGTCGGTCATCGCGGGTGGTCGAACCATTGCCGAGACAAGTCTGACGCAATCCCCGGAGTTTTTATGCGCGCAACAGAATCTTTACGCCACACGCGGCTCGCCCTTTCGCCGGTTGTGGTATCAGTTGCGGCAATGATCGCGGCGCTGTTGGCGACGACGGTCATGGCGGCCGAACCTGCTCAAGCGGCGATCAAATCCGACGACATTCGCGTGCAATTAGCGAAGAAACTTCCCGGCGCGAAACCCGAAGATGTTCGACCCACACCGATTCCCGGAATGTATGAAATAGCGTTGGGCGCGAGCATGGCGTACATCAGCGCAGACGGCAAATACCTCATCAGCGGCGATATGTACGAGGTCGCGACCAAGACGAATCTCTCTGAAGCGCATCGCACTCACGCCCGCGTAGAGGCGCTTGCCGCGCTTCGCGAAGGCGACACGATTGTGTTCGGACCTGCAACCGCAGTGGCAACCAAACATACTATTACCGTCTTTATCGATGTCGACTGCGGCTACTGCCGCAAGCTTCATAGCCAGATAGCCGAGCTCAACAAACTCGGTATTCGTGTGCGTTATGCTGCTTATCCGCGTAGCGGCCCGGGGTCGAGCTCATGGGCGAAAATGGAAACGGTGTGGTGTTCGAAGGATCGTCACGATGCACTGACTCGCTCGCAGCTCGACGAAGATATCGGTAACGCGAAATGCGGCGTTACGCCAATCGCCAGCGAATACAAATTAGGCGAAGACTTGGGCGTCAACGGCACGCCGGCAATATTTACCGAAGCGGGCGACTATATTGGCGGCTATTTGCCGCCGCAAAAACTCCTAAGTTATCTGGACGAGCTTAAAGCGCAGTCCCTAGCCGAGAAGAAGAGTGGCTCCTAGAAGAGTGGCTACTAACCGGGAGTTCCTCAAATCGATAACGCCCGGTTAGTCGAAGACTCGAAGTCGCCAGCCGGCAATTTTCACTCGCAATCGTTGCCGGCCATCGTCATCGTACGGCTACATTATTAGAAGCGCAATCGGAAGCTGCGATTAGTTCTACATTGTCAGGTTGGGATCAAGCGATGCGGGGCAAGGCGCAACGGCCTGAAAAAAGCGCAGCGTACACGGCAGTACGTGAGTATTTTTCAGGCCGGTGCAACGCCGCACCGCGCGCTTCAACGCAACCTGTCGACTGACGCCGGCGCGAACAATGTCTACGTGCTAGCGTTCCAGTAACGTCAGTTTGTCCGGCTTACCGTCCCAATCCTTACCGTCTGCCGGTCCCGGTCTTTTCTCGGTGATAACCGGCCACTTCTTCGCCAGTTCGGCATTTAGTTCTTTGAACTGCGCTTGAGCCGCGGGTAATTCTTCTTCCGACACAATTGCTTCGGCGGGGCACTCCGGTTCGCACAGCGTGCAGTCGATGCATTCGTCGGGGTCGATCACCAAAAAATTTGGCCCCTCGTGGAAACAATCGACGGGGCAGACTTCGACACAGTCCATGTACTTGCACTTGATACAGTTTTCGGTGACAACAAAGGTCATCGCATACACTCCAGTAATCGGCGGCACTCGGGCGGCGTATTCTGCCAAAGGGCTCGGTAATCGCAAGCGCGAGTGGGAATGCCCGGTCGTCGAGCGGTTATGGCTCCGATTGCGGCCCCGGTTATGACTCTGATGGCTCGTGGCTTAGGTGGGTAAAAGCGACTAATCGGCGAGATCGTGGAAATGCAAGTCTTCGCGTCCGGCGCGTCGATCTTCCAAGTAACGTTTCAAGGCGTAGTCGACGCTAGGAAACGCCATGTCTTTCCAGGGAATCTCCGACTCGTCGAGCAA
This sequence comes from Pseudomonadota bacterium, assembly GCA_043746555.1. Taxonomy (GTDB): domain Bacteria; phylum Pseudomonadota; class Gammaproteobacteria; order Steroidobacterales; family Steroidobacteraceae; genus CAZQYC01. The sequence goes on from JAYTQU010000191.1 coordinate 7,723, forward strand.
CGCGACTTCCAGGCTCTCCGCACCGGCGCCGAAGTCCAGATTCAGCAGCTTGGCGCGAAACATCACATGAACTTGCTGCGCGCGCAAAACATGAACAATCGCGACCAGCGATCCAATTTCAACGCGCGCTAATGCTTCTTCCATCGACTCGCGTGCGGCGCCGGTCTGCATGCTTTCGCCGTTTTCCATGAACCCTGCCGGCAACGTCCAATAGCCGAGCCGCGGTTCGATGGCGCGTCGGCAAAGCAGAATCTTTCCCTTGTGCTCGGGTACGCAACCGACGACTAAGCGCGGATTTTGGTAATGAATACTCCCGCAGCTGAGACAAACGTAGCGCGGCAAGTGGTCGCCTTCAGGAATCGTCAGTCTCACTGGATGAGCGCAATCGGAACAAAACTTCATGAGCCTTACTTATGAAAAAAATTTGTCGCAGCCAGTGTCCGTGTTTTCGAGTCGCTCGACAAGTGCGGGAAATAGCATCAAATCGCGCAAGGAAAAGGTCCGTAGTGACCGTAGAACACCGATGACTTGCCGATCTATTCCGAAGTGCAATAGTTTGTGTTACAAATGACTTTCATGATCATTCATATTTAAGCAACACTCGCTGCCACGCCCAGAACCGTGGTGAGCGCGTCGCAGCGAGAGCTGGCGAGATTCAATTAGTCATTGCATTCAATTTCATTTCTAAACTCTGTCCACGCAAATTTGTTCGTTCGTCGATCGCTGAAGTTTTAGAAAATCGTTAGCAAGCTATTTAGCCAAATTCTTAGAAAGGGGAATCACCATGCGTTACAGCACTGCGTACAAGTCATCAAGCGTCGGTTGGTCGGTTCGGCGCACACTCATGTTGGCCGCGATGAGCGCAGCCGCCAGTTCTGGATTCGTAACGCCTTCAATCGCGCAGCAAGCCGGCGCTAGCGCGACGTTGGAAGAGATTGTGGTGACCGCGCGAAAGCGCGAGGAGAGTTTGCAGAACACACCTATCGCTATTTCGGCGTTTTCTGCCGCGGCGCTTGAACGGCAAGAAATCACCTCGACGACCGACCTCAGTTCGGTCGCGCCGAATTTGCAATTTAAGAGTTACGGCCCGCTAACCGGTAACAATTCTGCTGCGCAAGTATTCATACGCGGTATTGGCCAAACCGATGCATCGTCGGGAGTCGATCCGGGCGTGGGTTTGTATATTGACGAAGTGTATATGGGTCGAGCAGTTGGCGGCGTGATGGAGTTTCGCGATATTTCCGGTGTGCAAGTGTTGCGGGGGCCGCAGGGCACGCTGTTCGGTCGTAACACAATCGGCGGCGCCGTATTGATGGCGACCATGCTTCCTGGAAACGAATTGGGCGGCGTCGCGCGCATCGGCTTGGGTGACGATCGCTTACGCGAAGCGTTTGCCGCGATCGACGTTCCCATGGGCGATAAATTGGCCGCGCGTTTCTCAGCGGGTGCGCGTAAGCGCGAAGGCTACGTGACACGAGTTGTCGACGGCGTCGATCTCGGCGACGAGAATACGCTCACGCTGCAAACGACTTTGCAACTTCATGCCACGGACGATCTCACGTTCACGTTGCGTGGTGACTACACAAAGAACGACGAAAATGGGTCGCCGTTTGTATTTGCCGCTGTGAATGGCAGTCAAGCATTCCCTGCCGCAATCAGTCGCGGTTCCGGTTGTCCAGGCGCAACCTTTCCACCGCCGTCTGTCCCGCAAGGAATTGTTGATGTTCGTTGCGCCAATAACGCCACTTGGAATTTGGGGCCATTCACAAACGGCGGTACCGCGCCCGTGGGTAGCGATTTGAAAAACTGGGGCACTTCGCTGGTGGCCAATTGGAAACTCAACGACACGCTGACTTTCAAGTCGATTTCCGCATATCGTAATTTGGAATGGAGCGGTCTGCGAGATGCGGACAATACCGCACTGCTGATTCTTGAGACCAACTATGCGAGCGCCGGTCATCAACTCAGTCAAGAATTACAAGCGCTGTTCGAAACCCAAACGATTCATGGTGTAGTCGGCGCGTATTACTTTAAGGAGCTGGTGACCGATCTATTGCAAGTGAACTACGCGGCGCCACCCCCGTTGGTCGCCTCGGGCGCAGTTCCCGGCGCGCGCGATTATCAACATGCGGACATCGATAACAACAACAAAGCGCTATTCACACAGTGGACCGTCGACGCGACCGATGCTTTGAGTTTTACGGGTGGTTTACGCTACACAAAGGAGACCAAAGGCT
>JAYTQU010000192.1:0-7007 GCA_043746555.1 Pseudomonadota bacterium
GCGGCTCACTCACTCACTCTTGCCGTGCCGCTCTTACAGTGCTACCTTCCGCACCGCGCGTTACGCAAGCAGGATAAGAACGCTAATAACCGCGTAACGATACAGGGGCGCGTTGTGTTGAGACCTCGTTTACGATGGTCCGCCGATGCGAGTAAAGCGGCTCAATGCGAGCCGCTTTTTTTTATGTACAAGGATGTACGGTGCACTGGAAATGCAGGAGCAATTTTCAGTGTATGTCCAGGGATGTACGGTGCACTGGCCGGTGATTGTTCCCTACAACACCGGCATTCCCCACATCCATGTGGGTCCGCTGAAAACTGCTCCTGCGTTTCCAGCACTTACTACATCCCTGTAGGTCGGAAACGCAGGAAGTCATTTTGCCTCGCGGTGATGCGCGTCTCACCGAATCCAGTCGAATCTGCTATCTTTTCCGTCCAGGTTCAATTGCTTTAATTTTAGTCATGCGCGCTATTCATCCCAGTTCCGGTCTTGCCGATGTTCGTTACGAAATTCGTGGCGACCTCGCACGGCGCGCCAATGAGATGGAGCGATTGGGCCACGACATCGTGATGCTCAACATCGGCAATCCCGGTGTGTTCGGATTTAGAACGCCGGAAACAATGCGGCTCGCGATGATCGAGAATCTGCGGTCGGCGGAAGCTTACTGTCATCAAAAAGGCATTTTCCCGGCACGGGAAGCGGTGGTGATGCAGCAACAAAGTCGCGGTGTACGCGGTATGACCGCCGATGAAGTGTTCATGGGCAATGGCGTGAGCGAGCTGATCGATCTTGTGCTGCGTGCGCTGTTGTCCGCCGACGATGAGGTGCTGGTGCCGAGTCCCGACTATCCGTTGTGGACAGCTGCGGTCATCTTAAATCGCGGCAAAGCCGTGCACTATCCATGTCGGCCGGAAAACGGGTTTGCTCCTGACCCGGCTGACATCGAAAAGCTGATCACCGGCCGCACTCGCGCGATCGTGGTCATCAATCCGAATAATCCCACCGGCGCCGTTTATTCGCGCACTACGCTCGAAGCGATTGCCAAGCTCGCGGAGAAACATCGACTGGTTGTGTTTGCCGATGAAATCTACGATCAAATTTTGTACGACGATGCCGAGTTCGTGCCGATGGCGACGCTCGTACACAACACGCTGTGCGCCACCATGTCTGGATTGTCGAAAGTGTATCGCGCCTGTGGCTATCGCGTCGGTTGGACGGCGTTCTCGGGCGATGTTGAGTCTGCACGCGACTATTTGGCCGCCTTAGATAAGTTGGCGTCGTTACGCTTGTGCAGTAATGTGCCTGGGCAATGGGCGGTACAAACCGCGCTCGGTGGCTACCAAAGCATTCACGAACTCACTCGGCCGGGCGGCCGACTCTATGAATCGCGACAAGCGATTCTCGACGGCGTTGTCAAATCCAAATACCTCACATTGCGCGAACCGCGTGGAGCGCTCTATGCGTTTCTCGGTGTACGCACAGAAGTGCTACCGGATTTCGACGATCAAAAATTCGCGATGGATTTGCTCGAACACAAACACGTCTTGGTTGCGCCGGGCAACGGTTTCAATACGCCGTACCGCAATCACTTTCGCATCACCAATTTGCCGCGCGCCGAAGTGTTGACCGACGTGTTCGCTCGCATGGAAGAAGTGCTCGACAGCTACGCATCGGGTCAACCGCCCGTGTCGCGCGCTGCGCCGAGATTGAAGGCGATCTGATCGTTTCTCGAACCGCCGCAACGGGGAATGGCGTTACGCCATGCTTACCCGTAATCTGCGCGCATGCTGGACCGTAGCGCGCTTTCCCCGCAACTGATCGACGCCGTCGAAGCGGGCGCGATCGTGCTCACATCGAATCAGCGGAGCGCGCACTTGTTAAAACTGCGCTACGCGAATCATGCGGTGGCGCAAGGGCGAACCGCGTGGGCGACACCCGCGATTCATTCTATGAACACGTTTGTGTTGCAGCTGTGGCGCACGCAAGGCCATACGCACGAACGTGTGTTGTCGGCCGAACAGTCGCAAATGGTGTGGGAGCGAATCGTCGCCTCATCCAAATGGTCGGAGCAGTTGTTGAGTCCGCGCGCGGCGGCGAGCACGGCATTTCGCTCCTGGGAGCGCTTGCAGTCGTGGTGTATTTCTCGCGCTGACTTGATCGAGCAGAGTACGGCCACGGAAGGCGTCGAGTCGCGCGCGCTATGGGAATGGAGCGAGCGCTTTAATGAGCTGTGTCGCGAACGATCTTGGTTGCCGGTTGCGCGCCTGCCGGAGCGTTTAATCGAAACTGAAATTGCGGCGGCGGATTTACGATTAGCGACAGTGGCAAGTGAGGATCTCGCGCCGAACCACAGAGCCTTGCTTAAGTATCTCGCCGGTCGCGGCGCGCGCTGCGAACCGCTGCGATCGCCCGGAGTAACGGGCGCACTCGAAGTAGTCGAATGCGAATCACCCGAGCATGAATTACGATCGGCCGCTCTTTGGGCGCGACAACAATTGCGCGAAGGATTGCGATCGATCGCCGTCGTCGTTCCGGATCTTAACGAACGTGCGATGGAGGTTCGTCGCGTATTCGCCGACGTGTTGGCACCCGCGACGCGCACCTTCGATACGAGCCATGCGATTGGTAATGATCGCGCGCAACAAGAAGCGAGTTTTGCCGTCGCCGGGTACCACCGTCTTGCCGATTTTCCCATCGTGCGAGCGGCCCTCGATCTCCTGCGGCTCGCCGTCGGTCGTGCAAGCAGTACGCTTGTCGGCGGTATCTTGCGCAGTCCATTCCTCGCGGCGAGTGTGCAGGAAGGATCGCAACGCGCACTTGCCGATGCGCGACTGCGCAGTCACGTTCGCGAGCACTACGACCTTGCTTCGCTCGATCGTATCGCAACGCCAGGCTGTCCTTTACTTGGTCGTTGTCTGCGTGAGGCGCAAACACTAAGACTCGCCGCGCCATCGCGCGCGTTGCCGAGTGCGATGGCGGAACAGTTCATCGAACTATGGCGTGCGTTCGGTTGGCCCGGCGATACTTCGCTCGATAGCGATGAGCAACAAATAGCGGCACGCATACAAGCGTGTTTGGCGGAGTTCGGCGCCTTGGATGACTTGCTCGGCGTGCTTGGGTTCGCCAATGCGGTACGCGAATTCGAATTGTTAGTGCAAGCCACCAACTTCGAGCCGCGAAGTTTTCCGGCACCGATCGTGATTCTCGACCAACACTCCATGAGTGGAATGCAGTTCGATGCGCTACGCGTTACCGGAATGGACGAATCGCGTTGGCCGCCGCCGGCGTCGCCCGATCCGTTCATTCCGATTGCATTACAAGTTCGCGTCGGCATGCCGTTCGCCGCGGCGAAACTTGCACTCGCACAGGCGCAGCGTCAATTGCGCGACTTGCAAAGCGCCGCCGATCGAATCGTGTTTAGTTGGGCGAGCAGCGATCAAGATGTGGACATCTTACCGAGCCCACTGCTCGATGGACTTTCGCTGCACGCCGATACGGCAGTGCTCGATACGTACGCGATGCAAATGTTCGCCGTGAAGCCGCAACTTGAAACGGTGAAAGAGGACGCGGCGCCCGCGCTTGTCGATGGATACGGCCGCGGTGGCGCGCTCATTTTTGAGTTGCAAGCGATGTGTCCGTTTCGGGCCTTTGCGCAGTTGCGGCTCGATGCGCGTCCCCTCGATTCCAAAGCACCCAACATCGACGCGCGCGAACGCGGCACGTTGATTCACGCGGCACTGGCGGATCTGTGGCAAACGCTTGGCGGTTTGGATGGATTACTCGCGCGCACACCGGCGCAGCTCGAAGTATCGATTCGCACGCTGCTGGCGCGTCATGCCGAAAAATTGCTTGACGGCGCGTCGCCGCATCGGATTCGTCTATTGCAAATCGAACAGGAATTAGCGACCGAGCGAATTCTCGCGCTGTTAGCGTTGGATCGACAGCGATCGCCATTTCAAGTGGCGCAACGTCCAGAAACGAAGGAACACGCGCGTGTCGGAAATTTGCAATTCGAACTGCGCCTTGATCGCATGGACGAGTTGCTCGATGCGCAAAAGCAGGGGCAACGCGTCATCATCGATTACAAAACAGGAAACAACGTCAGCATGCAGTCGTGGGCGCGAGACCGACCCGAGCAACCGCAGTTGCCGTTGTATGCAGTCACGCATCGACCCTCGCTGGTTGCTGTCGCATTCGCGACACTGGGCGCAAAGGGCGTGGCATACCAAGGTGTCGCGCGCGACGACGATGTGTTGCCCGGCATTCAAGCTTTCAACGGCAAGCATCCGCCTTCGGCCCAGGTCGAGTGGAGTGGGTTGCTCGATTATTGGGAGAGGGTGATCGCTCGCTTGGCTAATGAGTTTGCAACTGGCGACGCTCGTGTCGATCCATTGCCCTCTGCTTGTCGGTACTGCCACCTCAGTACGCTGTGCCGAGTTCGCGAGCAGGCGATTACACCTGAGGATGTTGAGGGGGGCACGTGACGGATCATTCGCCGCAACCTGTCGATCATGCAGTGCGCGAACAGGCGCTCGATCCGTCGCGCTCGTACATCGTCGAAGCACCGGCGGGATCGGGAAAAACAGAATTGCTCACGCGACGTTATCTGCGCTTGCTTGCTTGCGTGCGCGCGCCGGAAGAGATTCTCGCGATCACGTTTACGCGCAAAGCAGCCGCCGAAATGCGAACCCGCGTCCTCAAGGCGTTGTCGTTGGCGAACGGCCCGTTGCCGGAAGATCCGATGCACCAGGCGATTTGGCCGTTAGCTTGCGCCGTGCGCGACGTCGACGCCAAACAGGGATGGCATTTGCTTTCGCATCCGGCGCGCTTGCGCATCATGACGATCGATGCGCTCAATAGTTCGCTGGCCAAGCAGTTGCCGATTTTATCCGGCGCGGGCGCCAGTTTGAGCATCGCGCGCGATACACGAAGTCTGTACGCGGAAGTGGTGTTGCGATTGGTCGAACACTTAGGTCATCGCGATACAGCAGCCGAAACACTCGGGCGATTACTGCGGCATTTGGATAACCAGTACACGGTGTTGGAAGCGCTGTTATCGAAGGAACTCGCGCGCCGCGAATACTGGCTCGATCTGGGATTAATGCGATTCGACATGCCGGCGTTACGCCAACGGTTGGAATCGGCGTTGGCAAACGCGATTGCCGACGAGCTCGATGCGTTACGGCAACTTGTTCCCAGCGACGCACAGCAAGAGATAGTTTCGTTGGTCTCACATGCGGCAGTAGTACTCAACAGTTTGGGCGTCGAAAGTCCGATTGTCGCCTGCGATCGTCTCACCGAGTTGCCAGGCGCATCGTCCGATGCGTTGCCGCTTTGGCAGGGCATTGCCGATCTGCTGCTAACAAAACAAGGCGAGTGGCGTAAACAAGTCAACAAGAACAGTGGATTTCCACCGAACGACAACCTTGCCAAACAACGAATGATGGAGCTGCTGCAATCCTTGAGTGCAGTGCCTGAACTGGCCGAGGCGCTGGATCTTTCGCGACAACTTCCCAAAGCAAAATACACGAACGCGCAGTGGCAGACGCTGAGCGATCTACTTGACGTGTTGAAATTGTCGATCGCCGAACTTGAAGTGGTAATGCGCGAACGAGGCGAAGCGGATTACGTGGCAAATGCTATCGCGGCGCGGCGCGCGCTGGGGACCGTTCTCGAACCGACCGATCTTGCCATGCGCGTGGATTATCGCTTGCAACATTTATTGGTTGACGAATTTCAAGATACCTCGCGCGGACAGGTGGAACTACTGGCGTTGCTGACCGCGGGGTGGAGCGATGGCGATGGACGAACACTGTTTTGCGTGGGCGATCCGATGCAATCCATCTATCGGTTTCGACACGCCGATGTCGGATTATTTTTGAATCTCAAGCGTCTGGGGCTGAATCAATTGCGCTTGACGCCGCTTCGTCTCACAGTGAATTTTCGCGCGGAGCGCCCCGTGCTCGACTGGGTAAATAAAACATTCTCCACGACACTGCCGAAGCACGACGATCCGGAGCGCGGTGCGGTTGCCTTCACCGCTAGCGAAGCGCACGCGCGCGCAGCGGACGAGGGTGGTGTGTTCGTGCACGCGATTATCGGCGACAAGGCTCATGCACGCGAAACGGAAGCAAAACAAATCGGCGTGCTGGTTTCGCAACTGCGCTCGCAAAAACCCGATGCCAGGATCGCGATCTTGGTACTCAACCGGCTGCACTTGCAATGGATTATTCGCGAGCTGCATGGTTGCGGCATTGTGTTTAGGGCGGTGGATATCGATCCGCTGGCGCATCGTCCTGCCATTCAAGATCTCATTGCGCTCACACGGGCGGTCGTGCATTTAGCGGATCGCACGGCCTGGCTTGCGGTGTTGCGTGCGCCATGGTGCGGATTATCGCTGCGCGATCTGCATGTCCTAGGTACAAGCGAAAGCGGCGCATACGATGAAGGCGAAAACAGCGATAACGACGATGTGAAGGAGACGCTGTGGGAACGCTGCAACGATTTGGTCCGCGTGCAGCGACTCTCGAACGAGGGGCGACAATGCATTGCTCGGGTGATTCCGAGTCTGCGCACCGCGGTTTTGAATCGCGCTCGTATTGGGCTGCGCGATTGCGTAGAACGCGCGTGGCATGCACTTGGCGGACCCGCAACGCTTACTGATGCGATGTCGTTACAAGATTGCGCGGCGTACTTCGAACGCTTGGAGGAGATCGAGCGCAACGGCGATCTCGAAGACGTTGCGCGACTCGAAGAACAGTTGCGCGATCTTTACGCCACGGGAAATTCCGGATCCAATTCTGTTGAGCTGATGACAATTCATCGCGCCAAGGGATTGGAATTCGATATTGTGATTCTCCCGGCGCTCGATAGCGGCGCGCGCGGCGAGGAATCGCCGTTGGTGCGTGCGCAGGAACTGCCGCGGGTCGGTGATGCGTCGGCACTACTGTTAGCGCCGATTGCGGCGCGCGGTGACGATAAAGACTCCATTTACGCGTGGCTCGAAC
>JAYTQU010000193.1:0-16872 GCA_043746555.1 Pseudomonadota bacterium
CCGGAGGTACGCGTCTCATGCAGGTACGGCGGATCGCAGTAGAGGAGCTCCCGGCCCCGATAGTCGAAGTCCGCCAGGAACCGATGCGCGCAGCCGTGGACCCGCTCCACCGGATAGTCGCACTGGAAGCTCTCCAGGGCGCGCTCATCCAGGTCGATCCCGATGTTACGCAGCGCCGGCGCCTTGCGCTGCATGATCGCCCCGCCCCCGAGGTGAGTCTCGATGTAGGTGTCATGCGGGGGCATCAGCGCAATGATCGCCTGACACAACCCCGAAGCCGCCTTGGAACCAAAGTAACTGCTCATTGAGATCCAGCCTAGGCGCACTTGCCCGCATTTCTCGTGCGCCGTGCCTTTCCACGGCGCACGAGAAATGCGGGTTAGCGTATCCCCACCTGCTGCGGAATCCATGGGTTGAGAACGGGTACACCGGTGGATGCAAAGTCGGACACATTTCGTGTCACAACGATCATGCCATGTACCAAGGCGGTCGCGGCGATGAGTGCGTCGCGATCGCTGCGTGGATCGGGTATGTACAGTTGCGCACACCGTTGCGCGACCGTGGTATCAACAGCGAGTACGCGGCCGGAAAACGCGGGTAATGCATGATTGTTGAGCCAGGTTCGGAGAATGGCGCCTTGGGCTGAGTCGCGGCGCTCGATCAGTAGCGTGCCAATTTCCAATTCCAGGATGGTGATGGCAGATACGAACATGGCGCCCGCCGGTGTCTTCGCAGCCCATGCCGTCACATGTTTGTCTGCCTTGCCGGATTTTGAGCGGCGTAACTCTGAAACGACGTTGGTATCAAGTACGAACACAGACAACGCTTTGGTCAGGACAAGTCAGTTGGCCGATAAATGTTGCGAGCAGGCGCTGGGTTAAACGCAACATCTTCTGCGCCGGGCATTGCGAGTTGGTCGATGATGTTGCTTGTCCCGCCAGTCATCTTGCGATATGCCTCGATGGTCAACAGCACATGCGCCGGCCGACCACGATCGGTAATAAACACGGGGCCCTTCTTGGCAGCCTTTTTGGCACCGCTCGCGTCTTGATTGAACTGTCGACTTGATAGTGTGGTGATGGCCATGGCGATGAATCACTATGAAATCTCAATGTAGATACATTACTACATCATTCAGTGCCGTGCAACCAACAACTATATTGAACCCAGGGTGTCAGTACCGCGTATCGGCCCGATCCTAGTCGTTGGCACGACGGCTTTTTGCGGAGATCAAGTTACTCGCAGGCTTCCAGCCAGCCGTGTTTATCGGGCGTCTTGCCGTTGAACAAGCCGAAGAACGCCGATTGAATTACTTCGGTAACGGGCCCGCGCTTTCCCGCGCCGACGACAATACGATCGACTGATCGTACTGGTGTCACTTCCGCGGCGGTGCCGGTCAAGAAAATCTCATCGGCGAGATACAGCAACTCGCGTGGAATCGTCTGTTCGCGCACTTCAAAACCGTGCGCGCGCGCCAAGTGCATCACTGTGTCGCGAGTGATGCCTTGCAATATGGAATTGGCGACAGCGGGTGTGTAGATAACGCCATCGCGAACCAGAAATAAATTTTCACCGGCGCCTTCGCTGACATTGCCGTCGACGCTAAGACCAATGCCTTCGGCAAATCCCAGTCGCTTCGCTTCCATGCTGATGAGTTGGCTGGAGAGATAGTTGCCCGCCGCTTTGCCAAGCGCGGGAATCGTGTTCGGCGCGAGGCGCTGCCACGAAGAGACGCACACGTCGATGCCGTTCTCCAAACCTTCCGCGCCGAGATAGGCACCCCATTCGAATGCTGCGATAACGGTGTCGATTGGCGGGGAAATCTTTGGCGCGACGCCGATCTCGCCATAGCCGCGAAATGCGAACGGACGGATATACGCACCGTTGTTCAAATTGTTGGTAACGATCACTCGCTTGATTGCTGCGTTGATTTCCGCCGGCGTATACGGAATCTCAATGCGATAAATCTTTGCGGAGTCGAACAAGCGCTTGGTGTGATCGGTCAAGCGAAAGATGATCGGTCCTTTGGCGGTGGGATAAGAGCGCACGCCTTCGAACACGGTGGAGCCGTAATGCAGCGCGTGAGCCAGAACGTGCACAGTCGCGTCTTTCCAGGCGACCATCTTGCCATTGAACCAAATCTGTTTCGCCTCAGCGATGGGCATAAATCGTTCACTCCAAAAAAATTACACGCCGGGACCCACAGGGCGATCGGGCAATCTGCGTTCCGAGCTCGTGCGTTCCAAGTTGGCGTTGGTAGCTTCGATGCGATTGATGACTTCCAAGTACGCTTGCGCAGCGGACTCGAGAATATTGGTGCTGATGCCCGCGCCGCGATAGGTGCGTCCATTGTGTTCGACGGTGAGCAGCGCTTCACCTTGCGCGTCTTCGCCAACGGTAACGCTATGCACTTCGAATTTGCGGACCTGCACATGGATGCCGGTGGCGTGATCGATGGCCTTAACCACGGCGTCCACGGGACCATCGGCGGTTTGTTCTTGTACGACGACGCGGCCATCGATATGCGCGAGCTTGATGGTGACTTTTGCCGGCAGATTATCTTGAGTCGCGACGCTTAAGTGTTGCAGCGACCAGGGCCCGTCCGCTTCGCTTCCCGAGCGCATGACTAGCGCTTCGATATCGCCGTCGAACAGTTCTTTCTTCTTGTCGGCGAGTGCTTTGAATTCGTCGAATAGCGTATTGAGTTCGCCGTCGGTGACTTCAAAACCGAGTTCTTTTACGCGCTCGCGAAACGCATGACGGCCACTATGTTTGCCGAGCACGAGATTGGTTCGTGTGAGTCCGACGTCTTGCGGGCGCATAATTTCGTAAGTGGAGTGATGCTTCAACATTCCATGTTGGTGAATGCCGGCCTCGTGCGCGAAGGCGTTCTCACCGACAATCGCTTTGTTGCGAGGAATCGGCATGCCGGTGATGGTGGATACCAAACGGCTCGCGGGATAAAGACGAGTGGTTTGAATGCCGGTATGCACGCCGAAAAAGTTTTCGCGCGTCTTAATCGCCATGGCGACTTCTTCCAGCGAGCAATTGCCGGCGCGTTCGCCGATGCCGTTAATGGTGCATTCGATTTGTCGCGCGCCTGCTCGAACCGCGGCCAAGCTGTTGGCGACCGCCATGCCGAGATCGTTGTGACAGTGTACCGACAGCACGGCTTGGTCCACGCTGCGAACATTGCGTTTCAAATACGCAAAGACTTCTTGGAATTCTTCCGGTGTGGTGTAGCCAACCGTGTCGGGCACATTGATCGTCGTGGCGCCCGCTTCGATAGCAGCTTCGACAACTTCGGCTAAGAACTCTAATTCCGTGCGCGATGCGTCTTCCGGCGAGAATTCCACATCGTTGCAAAGGCTACGAGCAAACTTCACGCCTTCGACGGCAGTATGAATAATTTGTTCCTTCGCCATATTGAGCTTGTATTCGCGATGAATGGCGCTGGTCGCAAGGAAGACATGGATGCGCGGTCGTGCGGCGTCTTTGAGCGCTCGCCACGCGGTTTCGATGTCTTCGCGATTGCAACGCGCGAGACCCGCAATAATCGGACCTTGGATTTCGCGAGCAACCAGATTCACCGATTCCCAATCGCCGCGCGAGGCGATTGGGAAACCGGCTTCGATGATATCGACACCCAATTCCGCGAGCGCCTTCGCCACACGCAGCTTTTCCGGCTGCGTCATGCTGCAACCCGGCGATTGCTCGCCATCGCGCAGCGTGGTGTCGAAGATAAGAACGCGGTTGGGGTCGAGCGACATGATTTATGCGCGCGCCTCTTCCAACCACGGCATGCGTGCGCGCAATTTTGCACCCACTTTCTCGATCGGATGTTTCATGTCGGCCTTGAGCATCTTTTGATACTTCTTGGCGCCCTTGTTGTTTTCGGAAATCCACTGACGAGCAAACTTGCCGTTTTGAATCTCGCCTAGGATTTTTTTCATCTCCTTCTTGGTGGCCTTGTTCACAACGCGCGGTCCGCGTGTGAGATCGCCGTACTTCGCCGTGTCGGAAATGTACTTGTGCATCTTGGCGAGACCGCCTTCGTGCAATAAATCGACGATGAGCTTCAGTTCATGCAGACACTCATAGTACGCGACTTCGGGTTGATAGCCAGCTTCGACCAGGGTTTCCCAACCTTTGACGACCAGTTCGGTCGCGCCGCCGCAGAGCACGGCTTGTTCGCCGAACAAATCGGTTTCGGTTTCTTCTGCAAACGTAGTTTCCAAAACGCCGCCGCGAGTTGCGCCGATGCCGTGTGCGTAGGCGAGCGCCTTTTTATGCGCGGCGCCCGTGGTATTTTGAGACACGGCGATTAACGCCGGTACGCCGCGACCTTGTTCGTACTGGCGACGCACTAAACCGCCCGGACCTTTCGGCGCGATCAACACCACGTCGAGATCTTTGCGCGGACGAATTTGCTTGAAGTGAATGTTGAAGCCGTGCGCGAAGAGCAGCGTTGCTCCCTTGGCGATATTCGCAACGACATCTTTGTATAGTTGCTTTTGCGCCAAGTCCGGCACCAGCATCGCGACCAACTTTGCGCCTTTCACGGCTTCACCCGGTTCGGCGACTTTCAATCCGTCCTTCTTCGCGTTGTTCCAGCTCGCGCCGTCCTTGCGCACGCCGACGATGACATCGTGACCGCTGTCTTTGAGGTTGAGCGCATGTGCGCGGCCTTGGCTGCCGTAACCCAAGATGGCGATACGTGCGCGCTTAAGCGCCTTCTTATCAACGTTCTGCTCCGAATAAATCTTCATTTACGACTCCTGAAGTCTTCTGCTACCGATACGATCTAAAAAAACGAAATCTTGCGGGCGTTCTGAGCATTCGTCCTTTACGGATAAAAAACGGTAATGCAAACGATGTCGTTGGCAATAGTCCGCACAGACAAACAACCCCGCCGAGAGATTCCGTGCGGGGTCGCTTAAGTATGCGTCGCGATTTCAGCGAGGGCGAATGTGTCGCGGGCGTACATTTGGCGCGCTGCCCGGAAAAATCGCTCGAAAAAACGGCGAGATAGCACCATATCGGGGCCAACCTTGTCAATCCCTTGGTCAACCCACTTGCTCATCTCCCAGTGGTGTTCAGTGGTGTTTCGTTGCCGTCGATGAGTCGTTTTCTGTAAGGACGCTACAGCGCGAACTGGCTATGCTATGCACTCGTTTTCTCTCCCGCACGCGCGACAACTACCGATGTTTATTCACGACCATTCCGCCGCGTCGATCGCCATTCACTTGGTCGATGAAGAGGGCTTCGACGTCTGGCGAGTCGGACAGTCTGTGGTGGCCGATTCCTGGTTGACCACCAATCTGTTTCGACCCGAACGTAACAAAATCGCGCTGATTCCGACTCATGATGGCAAATTGCTTTCGGCGGTCGCTGGGCTTGGCAAGCAGGGGCTTGCGCCGAATTCGATATTCTGGATTGCGGCAGGACTGCCCGAGCGTTTGCCGGATGGCCGATATTTTATTGCCAATAAATTAAGTAGCGCATCCGCCAAGCAATTCGCACTGGGTTGGGCTTACGGTCGATATCGCTTCGAGCGTTATCGAAAAGCCTCGGCGGAGAAAGCACAGTTGCTGGAACTGCCGCAGGCTGTCGATCTTGTCGACGTTGCGCGGATCAATGCCGGCTGCAGTGTGGCGCGCGATTTGGTGAATACGCCGGCGAGCGATTTGTCGCCCGCCGAGCTTGCAACTGCGGCGAGTGCAATGGCGGAGAAATTCAATGCGACCTGTCGCGTCTATGTAGGCGATGAGTTGTTGGTGAATCCGTTTCCCGCCGTCCATGCGGTGGGTCGCGCGAGTCACGTCGCGCCACGTTTGATCGATATTCAATGGGGCAATCCCACGCATCCAAAGGTGACGTTGGTTGGCAAGGGCGTGTGCTTCGATAGCGGTGGATTGGATTTGAAACTCAGCAACTCGATGTTGCTGATGAAGAAAGATATGGGCGGTGCCGCCAGTGTTTTAGGATTGGCGCAAATCGTCATGGATGCAAAGCTACCGATACGATTGCGAGTAATCATCCCTGCAGTAGAAAATGCGGTGTCGGGGAATGCGTTTCGACCAGGCGATGTTTTGCAAACCAGGCGCGGATTGACGGTCGAAGTCGGCAACACCGACGCCGAAGGGCGATTGGTTTTAGCGGATGCACTGACGTTGGCCGACGCGGATCAACCCGATTTGCTCATCGATCTCGCAACCTTGACGGGCGCGGCGCGCGTTGCGTTAGGTCCGGAACTCCCGGCGTTATTCACGGCCGATGACAAGCTGGCGAACGAGTTATTACAGGTTTCGACAGAGCAAAGCGACCCGTTGTGGCGACTACCTTTGTGGTCGGGCTACGACGATGAATTCAGCAGCAAGATCGCCGACATCAATAATGTTTCCGGTTCCGGGTTCTCGGGCGCGATCATCGGCGCGTTGTTCTTGCGCCGCTTTGTCACTCAGACGAAAATCTGGGCGCACATCGACATGTATGCGTGGAATGGAAAAGAACGACCGGGCCGACCGGTCGGTGCCGAGCCGCAATGCGTACGCGCGCTCTACGCGTATCTCAAAGGACGATACGCGATCAAACAATGATCGATCAGCACGCGCGAACCTGGCTCACACCGCTCGATCTCTTGCTGCTGATTGGCGTCAACGTCATCTGGGGCGTGAACTTAGTCGCTGCCAAGCTGGGTATCGGCGAATTTCCGCCCGTGCTTTTTGCGGCGCTTCGCTTTGTGATACTGGCCGCGGTGTTGTCGCCGATGCTGCGTATTTTTCGCGGTCAAATGCGTACGTTGTTGCAGGCCGCGGTGTACTCGGGCGCAATTGGTTTCGCGTTGATGTATCTCGGCTTCAAATTGACCGACGATATTTCCAGCATGGCGATCGCAACTCAACTCGGAATTCCATTCAGCACGTTGTTGTCGGTGTGGCTCTTGGGCGAACAAGTGCGCTGGCGGCGCAAGCTCGGAATTGCGTTGGCATTTTGCGGCGTGGCTGTCGTCACATTCGACCCGCACGCACTCGATCATGCGTTGGGATTGATATTGGTGATCGCGTCGCAATTAGTCGTCGCCTACGGGATGATTCATATCAAACGATTGCGCGATATCAATGCGTGGCAACTGCAAGCATGGCTCGGCATCGTCAGCGCACCGAGCTTGTTGTTGCTGAGTTTGATGATCGAGTCGGGTCAAGCGCAGGCGTTTGCGAATGCAACGTGGGTGGGATGGTGCTCGGTGTTATTCACGGCAATTGCATCGAGCTTGATCGCACACACGATGATGTTTCATTTGATCGCGAAGTATCCGGTGACCAGCGTCGCTCCGGTCAATGTGTTGTCCGCGGTCTTCAGCATACTGTGCGGAGTCATTTGGTTCGGTGACCGGCTGACAACTCGAATGCTGATCGGCGGCGGTATCGCGCTCGCCGGTGTGGTGATCGTCGCAATGCGCGATAAGCGCATGGTCGATATCGGGAGTTAGTCTCGCGCCAGAATTGAGTTAGTGGCGCGATTCGTCTCGGCCCGGTACGATTGCCACATCGAAATCCTTTTCAATCATTAGTGCAGCGCTATGTCCAAGCCAAAATCAGTTATTAATTTCCGAAAGTATTCCAGTCAAATCGTCGATGGTGTTGCGCAAGCGCCTAGCCGTGCGATGCTGCGCGCGGTGGGCTACAAGGATGCCGACTTCAAGAAGCCAGCGATCGGCGTCGCATCTACCTGGAGCACTATAGCGCCGTGCAATATGCACATCGACAAATTGGCGAAGGCGGCGGCCGCTAGCATCGATAAATCGGGCGGCAAAAGCGCGACGTTCGGAACTATCACTGTGAATGACGGCATTTCCAACGGCACGCCAGGAATGCGCTATTCGTTGGTATCGCGCGAGGTGATCGCCGATTCCATCGAAGCAGTGAGCGGCGCGCAGGGATTCGATGGCGTCGTTGCCATCGGCGGCTGCGATAAAAATATGCCGGGCTGCATGATCGCGTTGGCGCGGCTCAATCGCCCCGCAGTATTTGTGTACGGCGGTACGATCAAACCCGGAAAGAATCGCACCGACATTATCTCGGTGTTCGAGTCGGTCGGCGAATTTTCCAGCGGCAAAATTTCGGAAAAGAAATTCCGGGAGATCGAGCGCACTGCTATTCCGGGTCCGGGAAGCTGCGCCGGCATGTACACGGCGAACACCATGGCGTCGGCGATCGAAGCGTTGGGCATGAGCTTGCCGAATAGTTCGGCGCAAGAAGCGGTGTCGAAGCAAAAACTCGACGACTGCAAACGCGCCGGTAAAGCGGTGGTGCACCTTGTGAAGGCCGACATCAAGCCGTCCGACATTCTGACTCGCGAAGCATTCGAAAACGCAATCACCGTGGTCATTGCACTTGGCGGTTCAACGAATGCGACGCTGCATCTGCTCGCCATCGCTCATGCCGCGAATGTGCCGCTGGAACTCGACGATTTCACCCGCATCGGCAAGCGCGTCCCGGTACTCGCCGATTTGCGGCCGAGCGGAAAATACATGATGTCGGAGCTCATCAAGATCGGCGGGATTCAGCCGCTGATGAAGATGTTGCTCAACGAAGGTTTATTGCATGGCGACTGCTTAACGGTCACCGGTAAGACGCTTGCGCAAAATTTGAAGAGCGTGAAAGCGTATCCAAAAAAGCAAGATATCGTGCGCGCGTTCAAAGATCCGATCAAACCCGAGAGCCACTTGGTCGTGTTGTACGGAAATCTTGCACCCGAAGGCGCGGTGGCAAAAATCACCGGCAAAGAAGGATTGCGATTCAAAGGCAAGGCGCGCGTGTTCGATGGCGAAGAAAAAACCTTGCAGGCGATTCTCGATGGACAAGTTGTCGAAGGCGATGTGGTCGTGATTCGTAACGAAGGCCCAAAAGGCGGACCCGGCATGCGCGAAATGTTGAGTCCAACAAGTGCGATCAATGGTCGCGGTCTCGCAGGCAAGGTGGCCTTGATTACCGATGGACGGTTCTCCGGCGGCAGTCATGGTTTTGTGGTCGGTCACATTTCGCCCGAGTCGGCCGTCGGTGGACCTATTGGTTTACTTAAAGAGGGCGATGAGATTTCTATCGATGCTGTCGGTCGCACCATCATGGTCAATGCATCCGATGCCGAATTAGCATCGCGGCGTTCGGCGTGGGTTGCTCCCGAGCCGTATGCGAAACGTGGTGTGCTGGCGAAGTATGCCAAGTGCGTCACCAGTGCATCGCGCGGTGCGGTGACGGATGCCGAAGCGTAATAGAAACGAATTCGTACTTCGCACATATCAAGAATCGAGCCAGATCGCGTCGGATTGCAATGAAGCGGTGGTCGTGAGATTCCATGACACCGCTTGCACAAACAGTCATGCACGATGGTGTTGCGCTCTGCTAGCGACTATGGCTAACATCCGCCCCATGTCGTCGGGCCACGATAGCTGGCGACGTAAAGATCTGGATTCATACAGATGAAAGGGTCACCGAATGAGGGCGTGGAGTTGGAGGGGGATTCGAGATAACAGCTCCAAGAAGAATAAAACGACAAGAATAAGAAGAATCGACCGTCGAGCAATCGTAACAGCGCGCGCACGCGAGACGGGTTGGTCGAATACTTCAGTGCTTCGCGCCCTCTTTCGGTGATCTTGCAAACGAGTAGTGAGTTGTTGGTCGCTAGCCCGCATTAGCCAGAGAGGAAGGGATGCCGCAGCTTTCTGGCTAACGCCTAATTCTACTTTGTCAGGTTGGGATCAAGCGATGCGGGGCAAGGCGCAACGGCCTGAAAAAGCGCTGCGTACACGGCAGTACGTGAGTATTTTTCAGGCCGGTGCAACGCCGCACCGCGCGCTTCAGCGCAACCTGACAAAGTAGAATTAGACGGCCGACCACTTGCCCGGCATACTCAAGTACTGATGACACGGTAATTCTGGCGCGGCCTCTTCGCGTAAGCATACGATTGAATCGCTCCCACTCATCAGGCACAGATAAGGAAGCGCGCGCGGTGAATGAATCGGCGATTGGCAACTCGTAGTTCATAGTGTTGCGCTGGATGACGATACGACTGGAGATGCCTGCGGCAAGTAGCCGCGTATAAACGATTCGCAAGACGGTCGATGGGGATATCCTCTCATGGTGATTCACGATCTCGACGGCAATGAGTTGTATTTCAATTATCCAAACGAAAGCGACACGCAGGCCACCAATCAAACATGATGTAAACGTCCAGCAATGCGTATCGGCCACCGAGAGGTCTCTGGTCTTCGGCTACATAGATGGCTTACGGCTATCCACGCGCAGCTCGCTCGATCAATCGCTTCCGAGTCGCAAAAAAGTCAGCGCGCTCTCGATACCGAGCCAATCGCGGCGCGCGTGTCGTGGGGAAACCGCAGGATGTGTTACCGCTTCCGCCGACGGATCTTCACTCTACTTCCCCTCAGTCATGAAGAGATTCATGCGCCGTGACAGCGGTGCGCAGTTCTCCCATCGCTCGTCTTGTTGTGCAAACAGTTCCTTTTCGTACTCGCTTTTCGGTTCGCGTGGCGCAGAAAACGATCGGTCGAGTACATCGGCGATTGTTTCAGGTCCGTGGTCGCCCTCACGTCGAAAATAATTCCTCAAGGGCGGACCGAGATATTTGATCAACACGTCGACGACTTGAATTGCAAATTGCGATTTATCGCGCCCACAAATTTGTGGCAGCTCCGCAAACAGATGTTCTCCAATATCGTCGTTGGGAACTAGTCCGGCCTGAAGGCCCATCTCCAGAGCAAGTAGACGAGACGCACGATCCTTCGCGCCTTCCATTGTTTGAAAGTTCGGCCCCCACGCGGTTCTCGTTCCAATTGTCGCTTTGACGTCCATACCGAGCTCCATGAAGAGCGCAAGAACGCGATCCAATCCGGAACCTTTACGATGCGACGTGTTGGTGTCGTTGAAAATATCATTGATCCACAGCCCAGACACTTTCGCCTGGTATAAGCCGCTTTTGTTCGGAATGCGTTCGTAGCTATCGATGTACGTCGGACTCAAGCCTACAACTTCGATCATTCTCCGAATTGTTTGGAGATCGCCGGCACGTATTGCATACCACATCCTCTCATTCTTACCGCGTTCGCGTATATAACCGGTTTCGTTTAGCGGCACGTTGACTCTTGGTTGCGGTACTTCTTTTGTCTTGTCCTCAAATTTCGGACTAGGCGCAGTCGTTGGCACTGGCGGCGACGCCTGCGGCGCTACATTGGATGACGGTGAGTTAGCGCTTTGCTCCTCACACGATTTTTTGCAACTCGATGTTGTGGAAATGCCGCAGTGCTTCGTTTCACTCTGGCAGTAATTCTTGCAGTTGGAAAACTTTTCGTCGTCGGTTTCGAATTGCTTGCAAGGCTCTATGCACGCTTCCTGGTCCGAGCCACATAAAGTTGGATTTGGCGGATCTGCTAGATCTGCTGCATTCGTTGCCTCATCTGAAGCCATGACTATCCCAAGCGCGAGCAACGCGGCAAACACAAACTGCATTTTCAAATGACTGACAACCACAATGCGCTCCGATCCGTGCGCGCATTCTCACCTTCCGACCGCTTCTAAAATGCCTACATCTTCACAATCTGGCCCTTTGCCGAGCGATCAGCTAGCAGACGGGGGATCGCAGTCAATTGTTTGGGATCGCGAAGCATTCGCGCACCGTGGATTCATTGCAGTTGAATAGCAGTGCTCTTCGGCTCGCGATTGAGCCAACGAAACTCCCGACCCCGCACCGCGCCGTTGATATCTCCGCTCTCGTCAATCGATCTGGCTCGCGAAATGTATGGTAATCGTCGCAAGCCCTTGGGTCCGTTAATCGTCCTAACAGATCACCCAAAATGCTTTGTGATGGTGCGATTGACGAGCGTTCGGCGCAATGACGCACATCCATTGTGCGCCATTCGTTAAGGCGAATTTTCGTCCGACTATGCCAAGAGAAATTTTTCTAGTCTACATATGTACAAGAACAAAGTAATTTCGTTGCAATCGATAGAGCGTTGCCGAGTGGCGGGACGAGCAATCTTTCTAATTACGGTTGGACTACTTGCATTGGTGACGGCGCACGCCGCACATGCAGCGGACAGAAATGTGAAAATGTTGACACCGGTACCGGAGTGCTCAATGCAGTCGTCAACACGGCAAAGATCTGCCGGAGATTCGCAATTGGCAGCGGGGTAACAATGCAATGCGCCAACATCGATCAACGACTGACTGATACGTTACTTATCTGCGACGGCGCAAACGCGGTACCAAGCCCAGCAGTCCGATTCCTAGCAGCGCCAACGTCGCCGGCTCGGGGATGGACGTGACTGGAGCGCGCGGAAGAAAGGTGGGAGTCTCACCACTTGCGCCGGTTACAACTGTAAGACCGCCACTGAAACCGTTGCTGCCTGTTCCTCCCGTACTCGCGGCGCAGCCGATACCGATGGTGTTCGTATCCATGGTCACAGCCCCCGTATCCGCCAACGCTCGACCGCATCCGATGGTTGCGCCGGTGTTCAACGTGATGCTGGTGAGTGCGAGAATATTTCCTTGAAACGACGTCGACGTATCGAGTGTCGCAGAGCTGCCGACATTCCAAAAGATTCCGGCGCCCGCGCCCGTATTGATTACGTTCACGACCGAGCCAGGCGAAGTAATCAGTGTGCTTGTCATCTGGAAAACCCAGGCCGCATTGGCATTGCCCAGACCATCGAGCGTGAGTGCGCCGAGTAATGTCGTTAAATTACTAACGCCTGCGGGAACTGTGTAGACACCCGGGAAAAGCGTGAGTCCCGACAAGTCCACACCCAATAGACTACCGGCTCCTAAGAGTCCCAGATTAGTCCGCGCATCGGTGAGTTCACCTTGAGCCAATCCTGCGATCGCATCGCCTGCATGAACAAACGCCGCTCCCGTCGTCAACGCAGGTTGTCCATTGATGGTGATGGTTGACTGGCCGGTAATGGCAAGACCGGGATCGACGCCGAGCTGTCCGGTGAGCGTCGTCGCGCCGGTATTGGTCACGGTCGATGCGCCCAGTACCGCGAAGCTTGACAGGTCTGTTCCCAGTATTGGCACAGCCAACGCGGGTGCAGCGCCGAATGCAAGCGCGACGCACAATGGCAGTGCTAATTTCGATTTCAAAATGTTCATTTGTTTCTCACTACATGTCTGGGAACAGTTTGTTACCCAATCTGATTGCAAGTCTCTGTGCGGTGTCGCACATAGCCAGACACGGATTTTTTCGTCGCCGGCACGTTAAGTAAGGGTGCATAAACGATGCCGGGACTCGCCGCGCGTTGCAATTCATATGCTTAAAAAAATGATCGTGCGCTATCACGTGCTATCGCAACACAGCATGTAAAGTATTCCGGCCGGAATAGGCTCAACGACCTCGCCCAGTGATTTGCGCGCGCCAAAATAAAGAACCCAAGCTGGGACTTTTTTATAATCTAGTGTCGGTACCCAATGGCACTCGGATAAGAGCGTCATACAGCAAATCCATCTCCTTCCGTCATTCCCGAGCAGGCGGGAATCCATCCGTAATCTCGGACTTCAAGGCAGGATCAGGCCTACGCGGGGGTGACGAACCTCAACCGAGTGCCATTGCCCACAGACACTATTTTGTACCGACTTATGACCATAAAATCCCGCCCAACCTTTCGATCGACCGGGTCCGATACGCAATTAGTTCTACTTTGTCAGGTTGGGATCAAGCGATGCGGCGCAAGGCGCAACGGCCTGAAAAAGCGCAGCGTACACGGCAGTACGTGAGTATTTTTCAGGCCGCTGCAACACCGCACCGCGCGCTTCAGCGCAACCTGACAAAGTAGAATTAGCGCTATCCAAAAAAGCACGCATGCTTATCCTCCGCAACAATCTCCAAGAATTTTTCGATTGAGCCCACTTGTGGCGCGGGTTCGTAGCTGTGCCACTTCAAATCCGCTCGCTGCCAGACTCCCGATGCCCAATACTTAAATATGCCCGGATGCCCGGCACCGTTCGCCGAACGGTTAACAAACCACGTGTCTGAGAAATCGGCGGTGGCTTACCCCGTGCCAACCGACTTCCTCTACTATCGGAGAACTGAATCCTAAAGGCCTCCGTATCCATGACATCTTTTTGCACTTGTTCATTTGCCATCGCAACACTTGCGACCATCGTTTCAACGACAGCCGCGGCGGCGAACTTCCGTGTGCTCGACTTCGACGCATCCTGTGACAACGTCGCAGCGCTCGAAACTGCACGGGGTGCAATGCCATTCGAAGGCAGGCTGCCATCGGGTTATCAATTCGCCTTTCGCGTGCGGGAAATGAATCGCGATGCCGTCGTCGGTTATTCCTGCAAGGACGGAAAATTTTTTCGCGGTGCCTATATTTTCGATGTAAAAGACGGCGATGAGGCGACGCATCTCTACACTGCGATCAAGCGACGCGTCACGAAGGAACTCGGTGCGCCGTATTATGACTTTGCGTCCTCCGAACATCGCCGCAAGATGCAGAAAGTGGGGGCGCAATTATCACGCGCGGACACGCAAGTCGCATTCTGGAATGCAAAGAACTCCGAAGCTCATGCATCTGTCGCTGAGCCTTCTCAGAGTCGCGGCTGGCGCGTGAACTTGAGTTATACCGTGATCAGTGCCGTGAACAGGTAAGACGATTCACTCGTTACATTTCACCCCTATTGATGTGGTGCCCGGCACCGTCACGCAAGTTTCTGCATTCGACGTTTGTACGAACTGCGTGCGCATGCGGAACTGCTCGATCACCTCATCGGATGTGGTGATGTAACCGCCGGCACCGACGGTTTGTTGGTGCCGACGCGCGAGCTGGGAATGTACAAATGTATTCACCGGCAACGAAGATCCCTCGGAATGAGCCCCGACGACCGCCTACTTTCCGTAGTAATGAGTACATAAGTAATCCAACATAGAGTAAAATGCGCATTCCAAGAAGCGGTGAGGAATGTGATCGATGCGGCACAACGATGCTCGGAAACTGGACCATCAAACGTTGGAAGCGTTGCGGCTGCGGGCAGTGAAGCAGGTGCAGGACGGGGAGAGCCCGGAATTGGTGGCGCGGGCGATCGGGATCAATCGCGCAACAATTTACGATTGGCTGTCGCAGTATCGCCGCGGCGGTTGGCAACGGTTAAAAGCGAAACCGGTGCCGGGGCGCACGCCCAAATTAGACGGCCGTGCGCTGCGATGGATTTTTGAGACGGTGACCCGCAAGAACCCAATGCAGTTGAACTTCGTGTTTGCGCTCTGGACTCGGGAGATGATCGCGGCGTTAATCAAGCGGCGCTTCAAGGTTTCCTTAAGTCGCGTCTCGGTGGGCCGGTTGTTGGCGCAGTTAGGTGTCACGTGTCAAAAACCTCTGCACCGCGCCTTACAGCGGAATGAAACGCTGGTGCATCAGTGGTTACGGAAGGACTATCCGCAGATTAAGAGAATAGCTATAAAACAAGGCGCGGAGATTCACTTTGGCGATGCCGCGTCGATGCGCTCCGATCATCATTCCGGTAGGACGTGGGGCAAGAAGGGCGAGACGCCGGCGGTGGTATCCACGGGAGCACGTTACAGCTTGAGTCTGATTTCCACCGTGACGGCTCGTAGCCAGATGCGGTTCATGATCACCACTGGCGGCGTCAACTCCACCGTATTCATTGGCTTTTTGAAACGCTTGTTGGTGGGTGCGAAGAAGCCGATCTTTCTGATCGTGGACCCGGGCTCGGCGCATGTGTCAAAGGCCACTAAAGCCTTTGTCGCCAGCTTGCAAGGCAAACTGCGTCTGTTCTACCTGCCGCCGTATTTCTCCGCATCTGAATCCCGATGAACTCGTCTGGAATCACCTCAAGACTCACACCGTGGGTCGCATGGCCATGACTGACAAAGTTGAATTCAAGCGCAAGGTCACCGGCTCCATGCGCGCTCTGCAGCGGAACCCACAAAAGGTCGCGTCTTTCTTCCACAAAGACAGCCTTAAATATGCCGCTTAGATGTCGGCTTACTTATGTACTAATAATCACCGAGCGTTGGAGAGTTTTGCAAGAGGCTACTGACATTCTTCGGCACCAACCTCGCCATATGCCTCACGGTC
Organism: Pseudomonadota bacterium; assembly: GCA_043746555.1. Classification (GTDB taxonomy): domain Bacteria; phylum Pseudomonadota; class Gammaproteobacteria; order Steroidobacterales; family Steroidobacteraceae; genus CAZQYC01. The sequence goes on from JAYTQU010000193.1 coordinate 16,115, forward strand.
AAAATATCGATTCGATCTTCGCGAATTCGGCAGATGATCCGATACTCGCCTTCGTATGTCTCGGGAATATCTTCGCGACCGCATTGAGGCACTATCCTTCAACCATTCGGCGCTAAAGCAATGAGATCGGCTTTGCGCGTTAGGCGATCGATAAACTTTTTAGCGTTGCCTGGTTGCTCACGAGCGATGCGATCGTGAATTTGTTGTAAACGCAAAAGCGCTTTATGCGTCCATGCAGCCTTCATGATTGACGTTATTCTGACAACCCGAATTGAGCGCGTACTTCACTTCACTGTTGTCGACTACACGATTCGCATCACTTTCCCGCAATGCCTCCTCGATATCTTGTAGCACCGATGCCTCGTATGCCGAGTCTTTCCAATCAGCAGCATCGAAAAGCCGCTCGATGAGTTCATGCGCTTGTCGTTTGAAGTTTCGTGTTTCGTGCTGGCGAATTCATTGGGTTTCCTCAATACAGTGGGGCCATCGTACTCCTGGCAATTGTCTACGAAAAGTGCTTATCGTCACCGGCGATAAATATTTGCGCGTGCTTCATCCCTGGCGCGACATCCATATCCTCAACCCACCGGAAGCGCTGCGGTTCATTGAGGCGCAATAAGCGCGGCGGCCGGCACTCATATCCTATTCCCGGTACCGATAGTCTTTTCCAATATGGTTTGAGTCTGAACGAGGGGGCGTGATTCCAACATGGTTTGAGTCTGAAGCGGCGGGTTTGGGTCGATCATCCAGGAATGATC
>JAYTQU010000194.1:0-4638 GCA_043746555.1 Pseudomonadota bacterium
GGTGAACTGCGTCGGCAACAAGACGAACGCGAACGTCGGCGTCATCACGATCTATGTGAGGCGCAACGCGGCGAAGAACTTGCTGCGGCGAATGAGCGATTGTTGAATGCGCAATCGGTCGTTGCCACATTGTATGCGCGGATCAAACTGATCGCGCGACGCCGATCGGAACTCGGGCGTCGGTGGCTGTTGGGTTTGTGGAACTATTCGCATCGGCGCGAGTTGACTAAAGAGATTTCGGATCTTCAAGCGCAGTGGCGCGCGGCGAACGCGGAAGCCGCCGAGTTCACCGAGGAGCGGGCGCAAATCAATGCCATGCCGCTTCCGGAATTTCCGGGGATGTCGGTGGAAGGGCGCCGGTTCGTGAACTGCGCCGCCTTGGCGTATGCGGAATTCTTAATCGCTTTATTGCCGAATCGCGGTCTAGCGCCGCTGGCGAAGGACGCGATCAATGTGCAGGTGTTCGATATCAAGTTCGGATCGCGCGAGGAGTGCGCGCGGTTGATGGCATTAACCAAGGCCGCACTGGTTGCGGTCGGCGCCGCACCGCAGAATTTGTCGTTACTCAAAGAACTCACCGATTTGCTACGGGCACGCGTCGCTTATCGCGATAGCGAGGACCCGGTGCCGAATGCCGAATCGATTCCCGGTCCCACGACGGCTGCGTTGGCTAACGCCACGACGGCGGGATCGCATGACAAATCCGCCGATGGCTCGGGCGGTAAGGCCGGTGCTTTGAACGTCCTGGTCGACGACTACTGGAACGTGTCGTCGGTGCTGCTCCGCTAAACGAATTACACGTCGGTCTCGATCGGTTCTATTCGTTCGTCAGAGCCGGCCGTGAAGCCGATGAGCGATTGTCGGCGCGCAACTTGGCAAGGTACTCCTTGTGCCATTCGCGCAGGTCGACCGCAATATGCGTGGCCTCGTTCAATAGCGCATCGCGTTGTTCGCTCTGTGGGATATCGGTCATTGCTTTGATCGGCGCCAATCCGTCTAGCTTGCGACGCAGATTTTCATTGGCAACGCGTTGTTGTTCGATTCGCGTTCGCTCGGCTTGGCGCATCTTCAAATTGAGAGAGAGACTTTTTTGGGCTCGCGCGGTTTCGAAGACATTGATGTCCTTCACGAGCATTTGGAAGTCCGGATCGTTCTCGATCCGTTTGGCATGGGCTTGTTCCAAGGGCGCGATAGACTGGCGCAGCGACGTGTCCTTGCCGAATTGCACGGAATGAATGCGGTCCCAGGGCAGCGCGCTTTCGCGACTACTTTCGCCGACGTCTTCCGTGTTAATCGCGGAAGGCAGCGCGATATCGGGCTGCACGCCCTTGTGTTGTGTGCTATCGCCGGTAACGCGATAGAACTTGCCGCTGGTGAAAGTCAGTTGTCCGAATGAATCCGCGTCGGGTCCGACGGCATAGCGCGACAATTGCAATGCCGTTTGTACCGAGCCTTTGCCGAAGGTGTTTTGGCCGATGATCAGTCCACGGCCGTAGTCTTGAATCGCGCCGGCAAAAATCTCCGACGCCGAGGCGCTCAGGCGATCGACCAGCACGATCAACGGTCCGTCCCATGCGGGACCCGGTTCGGGATCGTCGAGTACTTCGATGCGACCGCCGGTTTCCTTCACTTGTACGACCGGTCCTTTGGGAATGAACAGGCCGGTCAGCCCGGTAGCTTCAAGTAGGTTGCCGCCGCCGTCGCCGCGCAAATCGAGCACCAGCGATTCCATGCCGTTGGACTTCAGCTGGTCGATGAGTTTACGCACGTCGCGCGTCGTGCTGCGGTAGTCGGGGTCGCCTTTCGAGCGCGCGTCGAAATCCTGATAGAAACTCGGCACCGTGATAACGCCTACCGAGTAATCGCGATTGTCCTGATGTACTTTGCGAAGTTCTTTCTTGGCCGCATACGATTCCATTTGAATGGTATTGCGCGTGAACTCGATGACTTTCTCTTCCGAGCCTGGCGCGGTGCCCGCAGGCAAAACTTGCAGACGCACCATCGTGTTGACCTTGCCGCGAATCAACTGCACGACATCGTCGAGCCGCCAGCCGATGACATCGACGAGTTTGCCGTCCTTGCCTTCGCCGACCGCAGTAATGCGATCGTCGGGGCGCAGCAGTCCACTGATCGCAGCGGGGCCGCCCGGGAGTAGGTTAGTGATGGTCACATAGTCATCGGTCGATTGCAGCGACGCGCCGATGCCCACATAGGATAGGCTCATCGCGATCCGAAACTCTTCGGAGTTGCGTGGCGACAAATAGTTGGTGTGGGGATCGAATACACGCGCGAACGCATTCATGAATACTTCGAATGCATCGCCAGTGTTCGTTTTCTCAATGCGCTTGAGCACGTTTTCGTAGCGTTTGCGCAGAGTCTCCCGAACCTCGGCCCAGGGTTTTTCGGTCATCACCAGCGATAACGCGTCGTTCTTCACGCGCTTGCGCCAAAGTTCGTCGAGTTCTGCCGTTGTTTTGGCCCACGGCGCTTTAGCGCGATCGAAATCGAAAGACTCATCCAAGGTGAAATCGGGTTCGGTCTTGAGTATATCGATAGCTGCCGCGATGCGTTCGCGCGAGCGCTGTTGTAATCGATTGAAGATCGCGAAGGCCGGTTCTAGCGATCCGTTAAGAATGGCGTCGTCCAGTTGATAACGATAACGCTCGAACTCGGCAATGTCGCTGGCGAGAAAAAACGAACGTTGTCCGTCGAGTGCTTCGATATAGCGATCCAGCACCAACGACGATACTTGGTCGTTGATCGGCGATTGTCGATAATGCGAGCGCTCGATAATTGTGCTGACCAGCTTGCTGACTCGGCGCTCGCGGTCGGTCGGCGCCAGCGGCGCCGCGGTGCCAACCGTCGCGGAGGATATGGTGGCGACAACCTGTGAACTCGGCGCGAGCCCGATCAGCGCCACGCAAATCAAAATGCCGAACGCGCGCAACAGCAGACCCCGTCTGTGAACGGCGTTGGTGCGGCTTGCTAGATCTGATACTTGCACGTACTGTCTCCTCGGCCCGATGCGATTCTTGCCGGCTGGTTACGACACTGTAGCCTAAGGCTAGTTCGGCGCCGACCGGCAATCAAGTGTCTGCGCGGTATTAAGCCCCAAATTTGCAAAACAATAGGTAACGTCATGCGTCCAGCATCTGTTTTGATCGCCATCCTATTTGGTTCGGCTCTAGCGATCAGCTTCGGTCTCATAGCGACCAGTATCGCCTTTGCATTCATACTGAACGAGCAGCCGAGTCTGCGGCGCGAGATGCCGACGCTGTTGATGGCATGCGTGTGGTTTGTCGTGCTGTCCGGCGTATCGGGCGCAGCGCTGTACTCGACTTTGAAGGAAATGCGCTGGCGCGTTTACGCGCAAGGCGCGACGGCGCTCACGCTGATTGCCGTGGGCTTCGCCTACTGGCCGAAGTAGCCCTACCAAGCAACCAAATAGTAATTAGAGTAGCAATTGGAATGGCAATTGGAATGGCAATGGGACCGCGGCGGCGCTACTTCCGAGTTACTCGTTCCCAGGCGTTCTCTTTCTTGAACTTACCACTGTTATATGGATCAAATCCGCTCTTCGGTTTTAATAGGTCTTCCGTGCGCTTTTTAAGTTCATGTGCAAGAGGTGGGGTGGGTGCGACGAAGCGCGCCGGTTCCTCGCCAGGATCGAATTTCTCTACCGGAGGTTTGCTCCGTTTGAACAATTTCTTCAACAACATGACACTGCACACTTCCTGCTCGACAATAAAACGCCTCGATGCAATCGATCTAACCCATTCGATCTAGTCATTGCAGACCAGGGTGACGGACCGCCGTATCCCTACGGTCATGGCTTTGTTCTGATTAGCTTACGCAAACGCGAGATGTCGCGCTGCGATATCGCAGGAATTGTGAATCGCTGCACGCTATTCGTGTGGGCACACTCTGGCATCGACGACTAACGGATGTTAAGGGCTGATGAATGGCTCTCGGCGCTTACGTTCGGCAGTCGGTTGCGCCGTGGTATCGTCGGTCGGCGCGGTATCCGATGCCGGTGGCGAAGGCGGCTTTCCCAATGAAGCAAATAATGTCCGCCGAAACGACAACCGTGTCAGCCAAATCGCTAGATAAGGAGATAGTGCGATAAACCAAGTGCGACGCGTTCCGTGCGCCAAATTTCCGTAGAACTCGCCATAGAACGCGAACATGGATTTGCCACCGGCGTACGGACCCAACAGGATCGTGCCGACCAGATATATCAGTGCGGGCAGCAGAATAAATCCCACGGCTAGACCGCCGCCCGCATACAGCAGTTCGCGCTTTCGCAGTTTGCGCGATCGTTCCGATGCGGCCAGCTCGTCCGGCGGCGGTGTTTCGTCTGCAAGGGGCGGGGTCGGTGCTGGACTCATATGGAATCGAATGATGGTGGCGATTTGGCGAGTTCGCATTCTTGACGACGCGGCGCGCGGTAGCAAGTTCGGCTTCGCTTGCTACACTCGCTACTAGCGTCCCGCGCCGCTATGATCTCGTCTCCTATGACACAACAACGAACGAATTCCCGGACCGATTCTATCGGCGGGTCTGGCGGCGGGTCTGCCGGATTGCGCACCGCTGTCATCGGAGTTGGCTATCTTGGTCGCTTTCATGCGCAGAAGTATC
>JAYTQU010000195.1:0-10311 GCA_043746555.1 Pseudomonadota bacterium
GGGCGTCGGTTTCGGGGCTTCACCGACGCGAATGTTATCCACGGAACCATAGTCATCGAGGAATACTGCTTTCATTGGATTTTCCATCTATATATCGATTCGATCCAGCCGTGTGGATTGAGTGGTCATCAGTCAAATTGATCCGGATGTCGGGGTCGAACGTTGCGGCGCCAGTGCTGCGGCTCATGATTCGTTTACAATGGGCGATCCTAACGCGACCCGTGGCCGCGCCACATGAATTCGGTACATGAGCGATATTAATCTTTCTAAGATCAGGCGCCTCGACGGAACATTGATGCTCATTTTCCGGGAATTGATGCGTCAGCGACGCTCAACGACCGTGGCCGAGCGTCTCGGTTTAACTCAATCCGCCGTAAGTCATGCGCTCGCGCGTCTGCGGGATCTCTTCGAGGATCCACTCTTTATTCGTCGTCCCAATTCACTCGAGCCGACACAGCGTGCGCTTGAGATCGCGCCGCGTATCGAGGAGCTCATCCGTATCGCCGATGCGGCGCTCGGAACCGGCAAACTTTTCAACCCAGCCACTACGCAACGCAATTTTAGGATTGCAGGCGGAGAGTTCATGTCGGCGTTGATCGCCGCTCCATTGCTGCGATGCTTCAAGCGCGAGGCGCCCAACGCATCATTCGTGTTTCGGTTTGCTTTAGGTACACAAGCGCTTGACCACTTGCAGCGTGACGAGGTCGACATAGCTGTCGGGCGCTTTACTTCGCGCACCGAAGGATTTCATCGCGAACATCTCTACGATGATGAATACTGCGTGGTCGCGCGAGTTGGACATCCGCGCGTGCAAGGCTCGATCGATTTACAGACCTTTACCGAAGTGGACCACATCATAGTTTCGCTGACGGGACATCTGGAGCAATTGGGAGATGACAACCTCAAGCAACAACACGTCGAGCGACACATCGTTGCCGCCGTGCCGCGTTTCTTGACCGGGCTTACACTCGTCGCGCAGAGCGATGCAATATTGATGGTGCAGCGACGCTTGGCCGTTCGCTATGCGAATACGTTTGGTCTTCAAGTTTTGGTGCCGCCCCATGAAACCAAATCCTTCTCTCATTTTGCGATGAGTCGGTTACAGGACCGCGAGGATCCGGCCATCGATTGGCTGATAAAGAAATTTCGCGAGAGCGTCGAAATCGACTGACTGAAGTATGTACGCGAATAAACATTCGTTTCATTCGCGCCTCCTATTATTCTGCTTTGTCAGGTTGCGATCAAGCGATGCAGGGCAAGGCGCAACGGCCTGAAAAAACGCAGCGTACACGGTAGTACGTGAGTATTTTTCAGGCCGTTGCAACGCCGCACTGCGCGCTTCAGCGCAACCTGACGCAGTAGAACTAACGAGCCTTTAATTCACTTACGACGTTGCCATAAGCCGGACGGCACTACGCAGCATCGGGCACCACGGTCGTTCCGCGCGACACTCGTTCGACGATGGTGCGAGTTTTCCGACCGCTCGCCGAAATCCGTTTTTGAGTTTCCTTCATATCGCCTATGCAGCGATTTCACGCTAGCCCCAAAGGCTCGCCCTTACTCTTTGGCGATTAGATACCAATTTCGAACATTGAAACAGCTGTCACAGGGGGATTTCATGCGAGCGAATACACTTCGGCACTCGATTCATTTCATTTTGGTGGGGGCATTTGGGTTGAGTGAAGCGTCCACGGCACTGGCGCAACAACCACCAATGTCCACTGTGGCGCTTGAAGAAATCGTGGTGACGGGTACGCATCTTCGCGATCCGTCATTGCAAGCGGCGTTGCCTGTTGCGACTATTACAGCGGATGATCTTGCAAAACTCGGCACGCCCTCCAACACCGAACTCATTAAATCTTTACCCGCCATCGGTGCAACCATCGCAGGCGATGCCAATCCGTTGCAGGCGAGCCGTGTTGAAGGCGCGAGCAGCATCAATCTGCGCGGGCTAGGAAATGCGCGCACATTGGTGCTCTTCAACGGCGTGCGAATTCCAACGATGTCGAGCGGTACGCAAACGCTTATCGATATTAATAGCTTACCGATGGCGGCAGTCGACAGAGTCGACATCCTCAAAGATGGCGCGGCGGCAACCTACGGATCGGATGCGATCGCAGGCGTCGTTAATTTCATCACCCGGAGAGACTTCACGGGAGTTGACCTGGGTGCGGACTATTCGTTCATCAAAGGGTCCGGTGGCGATTACACCGCACGCGCACTCGCGGGATGGTCGGGCGAATCGACGCATTTTTTAGGCGCGATCGGTTTTCAACATCGATCGGAATTGCAAGCCCTTGATCGCTCGTTTGCGAATCGATCGTATGTGGAGAATCCATTCGCATGGTCGACCTTCGGTAATCCGGGTGTGTATCAAGCCTCGCCCGGTACCGTCGGTAGCACCACGATTACGGACCCTGGCTGTGTTGACGCAGGGGGCACGCTCACACCGCTTCCCTCTGTTGGCGTGCCGGCGACAGCAGCGAACTGCCTCCTACACTTCACGCAATTCGACAATCTTGTCGAAGAGCAAAACAGTTACCAAATCTATGGTGAGCTTTGGCAAGACTTGGCGTTCAACACCAAATTTCATATGGAGGCGTTTTACTCCAATACTGACGTTCCGCATGTCGCGAGCACGCCAAGCGCGACGCTCGCACAATTTCCAACGACCACTTCGACCGGTGGCGTTGGCGGTGGGCGCATCGCAGGACGCTACTTTATTCCCGCGTCCAATCCGGGATTGATCGCACTTCTTGCGCAATATCCCGGTGCGATCGCCGGCGGAAATCTCACCGCCGCACAAACGACCGGTATCAATAACGCCACCGCCGCGTGGCGACCACTCGGTTGGGGCGGAAACGCAGCGTACGATGGATTCGCGAACCTCGATCATCGCAAATACGAATCCTGGCGCACCTCAGCCGGATTCGACGGCCTATTGGGTCCAACCTCGTGGAGCGTCACCGGCACGTACGGTGAAACCAAAGCGGATTCCTCCGCAGCTGATATTTTGGCATCGCGCCTCGAGTATGCGTTGCGCGGACTCGGAGGCCCGAACTGCGATCCAACAACGGGTACACCAGGCGTCGGAGCTTGCGGGTACTTCAATCCGTTCTCGACAGGCATCGCCGCGAATGCCGTCACGGGTGTCGCCAATCCTCATTACGTCGCGAGCACCGCCAACGATCCCGCACTCGTCGCATGGATGTTCGGTCCAGATAATCCGGTGGTCAAGACACAACTCACCGTGGTTGATGCACAAATCAACGGTGACTTGGGGCTTAAGCTTCCGGGTGGTGCGATCAACTGGGCAGTCGGCGCACAATATCGAAAAACAAAGGTTGACGTGTCGGTGGATGACTTTCTTAATCTAAACATCACACCGTGTATCGATATTGGATCGACTGCGTGTACCACTGGACCTACTGCAGCGCCAAACGGTCCATATGCCTTCTACGGTGGAATTACGCCGACTATCACGAGTCAGTCGATCAGTTCCGCTTACGTTGAATTCAGTTTGCCGATACTCGATTCGCTCATCGCTCAAGTTGCGGGTCGCTATGAACATCATGACGCCGGCGACACGAGCAATCCAAAATTGTCATTGAGCTGGAACCCGCTTGAGTGGTTCGCCCTGCGCGGTTCGATCGGTTCGAACTATCGCGCGCCGACAGTGACGCAACTCGACGATCAAACGAAAGTGACCGTGGCGCAAATCAGCGCCGCAGCGAACAACCAACGTGTGCCGTTCGACACGTATGGCAACGCTTCGCTTAAACCTGAAACGGCGACGACCTACAACGTCGGCCTCGTCTTCAAGCCGCCGCACACGAAGATTTCGATCGACTATTGGTCGTATCGCTTGAAAGATCAATTGACCACCGAGAATGGCCCCGCGATCTTGAATGCGTTATTTCCATCCTCCAGCGTCAATCACTGTGGCGACCCCGCGTATACCGAGCTTCAAGCGCGCATTACGTTTATCAACGGGACCTGTTCGGGCGGAGCCAATATCGGACGCGTTCGCATTGAGAGTGCAAACGGCGCACCGATCGACACATCGGGCATTGATCTCGCTGCACGGTTCTCGGCCGAGATTTTTGCGGGGGTTAAGCTCGACGCAGGTGTCGATGGCACATACATTCTTACCTACGATGTAGGCGCCACGCAAACGCTCGGTCTAACAACCATTCCGGCATTCAGCGCAGTCGGCAATCTGAATTTCGGCTTGGGTGTCTTGTCCTTGCCGAAGTGGCGCGCCAGTATGTTTGTGGGTGCGGAAAAAAGCATCCACGCATTCCGATGGGTCGTGAACTACATCGACGGGATGCATGATCAACGTGCCGACACGAGGACGATTGGAGCGCAGCTTGGAGGCTATCCTGCGGGAACCGCCGCGCTCGGCGGCTTCGACATCGGTTCGTTTCTGACACATGACATCCACTATCTCCTGTCGCTGCCACATGATTACACCGTGAGTGCGACAGTCACTAATGTGTTCGACCGTGCTCCACCCTTCGCACAAATCACTTACTCCTATGATGCGTTCACCGCGAATCCGCTCGGTCGCATATTTAAGGTCGGAATAAAAAAATCATTCTAGGGACGTCCCCCGACTTTCCACCGATCCGGCTGCCACACGAGCAGCCGGATCGGTTTTTTCCCGCAGCATGCGGCGTGACAAGCGACATTTTAATCGACCGCCGGTATCAGCCGGAAGCCCGTACTTCCGACTTCGATTCGGTTTGGTTGTCAGTCACATTGGCATCGACCGACGTGAGCCAGCGCGTCAAACATTCATCGAGTTGCTCGCGACTGATCGGCTTGGAGCAATAGTCATCCATCCCCGCCGCAACGCAACCTGCATCCGCGCCTTTCATAGCGTGTGCGGTCAGTGCGACGATGGGAATGTGCGGCGTCCCTGGTAAATGTTGTTCACGTGCGCGAATTTCCCTCGTCGTCTCATAGCCGTCCATTACCGGCATTTGGCAATCCATCAGAATGAGTGCGTAACGTCCAGTTTGCCACGCCTCGAGTGCCGCTTTGCCATTCGGCGCGACATCGACCGGATAGCCCAGTTTCTCAACGATCCGGCAGGCGACTTTTTGATTCACCACATTATCTTCCGCCAGCAAAATGCGTAATTTGTCGCGGCCGCGCAGCGAGCGCAATGCATGTCGTGTGATAAGCGGCTGAGTTTTCGTGCGCCACGCCTCAGCTTCTGCTCCGAGCACCATCATTACGCAATCGATCAAATCGCGTGTGCCGATAGGCTTTAACAAATACCCTGCGAATCCTAAATCCGCAAATATGCGTCCATCCCCACGTTGGCCAGAAGAGGTCAACAGCACCAGTCGCGTATCGCGCAGCGTTTTATCCGCCAAAATCGTTTTGCCTAGTTCGGTACCATCGCATCCCGGCATTTGGTGATCTAGCAATGCAACGTCGAACGGCTCACGACGCTCTGCCGCCAATCGCAATGCGATTAATGCGTCGTGCGCTGTTGCGACGCACTTCGTATCGACGCCAATTCGTTCTAGCTGCCCTTCCATGACACGGCGGTTGGTCATGTTATCGTCAACGATCAACACACGACGACCTTTAAGTTGTCGCGGAACAGGCGGCGGTGCCGTCGCTTCCTTCGCAATCTCAAATCTAGCGGTAAACCAGAATGTCGATCCTTTTTCTAGCTCACTCGACACACCGACTTCGCCGCCCATGAGATCCACGAGACGTTTGACGATAGAAAGACCAAGACCCGTGCCCCCGAATCGACGGGTGGTCGAGGCATCGACTTGCGTGAAAGCTTGAAAGAGAGCACCGATACGCTCAGGCGGAATTCCAATGCCTGTATCGCGGATTTCAAAACGCACGAGCACGCTGTGGCTATCCTTTTCGACGACTTTGCTTTCAATGACCACTTCGCCGGTCTCGGTGAACTTAACCGCATTGCCGCTTAGATTGAGCAGCACTTGACGCAGACGTCCCGCATCGCCGCGAATCAAATCGGGCAAGGCCGGATCAAGCAACGCAACGACTTCCAATCCCTTCGCATGTGCCGGCACAGCCAACAAACGAGCGACGTCTTCAATCGAATCGCGGATGTCAATGTCCAACATTTCGAGTTCTAGTTTGCCCGCTTCAACCTTCGAAAAGTCCAGAATGTCATTAATGACAGTCAAAAGCGCTACAGCACTGTCACGAGCTGTCTGTGCGTAGTCGCGCTGCAAAGGCGTGAGAGACGTGTCGAGCAAAAGCTCAGTCATACCGATCACGCCATTCATCGGCGTTCGAATTTCGTGGCTCATATTGGCGAGGAATTCGCTCTTTGCATGATTCGCACTTTCCGCCGCCTGTTTCGCTTCTTGCAACACACGTTCGTGCGCGAGCCGCAGATTGATGTCGCGTAATACTACGACCGCGCCCTGCGCGAGCGTGTCATCGTTGTTCAACGAAGAGACGATGTATTCGACAGGCAAGGAGCACCCGTGGCGATCGACAAGATCCGTTCGCTGTGGAGTTGCGGTGGTCTCGGTAAATCGTTTTGCGATTTCCTGACACTGGCCGTGATTGTCATCTGCGACGCAGCCAAATAGCGAGCACACGCGTGATCCGACGAGCTCATCGACTTTAACACCGATCATGGCGGCGCCCGCCGGATTAGCGAACGCAATCAATCCGTCACCAGTCACACCCAAGAGCCCATCCGCTGCGCCATTCAGGATGACCTCGTCACGGCGCTGCAATTCTCCAAGGCGCGCTTGTGCTGATTTGCGTTCGGCAATTTCTTGTTCAAGGGATTGCTTTTCCTTCTCGATCGATTGCGCCATCGTGTTGAACGCCATCGAGAGCTGCTTTGCTTCCGAGCTTCCTGTTGCTTCTGCTCGTGCGGAATAGTCACCGCGTGCAATGGTTTCTGCTGCTCCGGTCAATGTCACGATCGGTCGACTGATCGATCGCGCCATCCAAACCGCAAGCGCTACAGCGAACAAGAAGATTACGAGTAATGGCACAAGGGCTTTGGAAAAACTCGCGGGAATTCCTTGCAGCATGAGCGAATAGGGAGAGTACATCACAAAGCGCCAATGACTTACTTGGCTTTCATCCCACGCTCCAAGTGATCCGACGTCGGCGAAGTAAAGCTGTCCGTCAAATTTGAGCAACGTGGCGGCGCGTCGTTTGGGATCCTCCGCCGCGGTTCGAAACATCGTCGACATATTGTCAGGGAGCGAGTCTCCCGGTTTGAAGCGCTTCCCCAGGGTCAGCAGAATACGATCGTGATTGTCGATCACGAATACCCCATCAATTCCCGTGAGCGGCGCATACAATTTCATGCGCTCCGCCAAGATTTCGGTATGCATTGTGCCGAGCAACACGCCAACAGTTCGACTAGTGGGCCCGACGATCGGGAGATAGATGTCAAGTTCCGGCGTGCGCAACGAGCCATCCGGGAAAGCGCGTGTTGTCGGATATCGTTCATGGATAATCAGCGCGCCGTCGCGGGCGTTCAGCGCGCGTGTAAAGAACTCGCGGTCCATTTTTTTCGGCTCAGTTGTGCCGAAATGCGTGGTATTCGCGCTCGCGATGAAATGACCCTGCGCGTCAACGAGCGTAAGCCGGGAGAAATCCGTGTTGTGCAACAGAATGGTTTCGAGGCGTTGCTGAACATCGGGCTCGTTCATGAGCGCAAAGGCGGTGCCGCCTAAAATGTGCAGCTCGTTCGTAACCGTTACATAGTGGCGACGAAAAATCTCGCTATTGGCAAACACATTGAGTCGTAGACGCCGACCGGCTTCTTGACTTGTATTCTCAATCAGCGCACGCACTACTACCACTCCACAGATCGCGAGTGGCACAGCACCGACCAGGAAAAAAGCAAGCAGAAGTTTTCTCGATATTTTCATGCGACCCACGGGGATGCTCGCGAACATTTCGCGATGGCTTGCACGCACTATAAGGGGTGAACTTTTGGCCAACCGCCTATGACGTCACGCTGATTCCTCATACCGTTGCGCAAACGACCCTACGCGATTCCCTTATGTAGACATCACTTGGAATCCGGTCTACCTCTTTCAAGTTTCCTCATCGCGAGCCGCTACGTGAGGGGCAACCTAAGTAAATTGACGCTTCCTTGCATGCGTAGCCTATACAACCTCTCGCTCGGCAAAAAACTGGCCATTATCGTCATTGGCTTATTGTTACCGTCTGCGTGGCTCCTCCTTAAGTTGGTTTCTCAGCAAGAAGTGACGATTGCAACTGCGGAGCTCAAGTTACAAGGTCTTGAGTACATGCATCGCATCTGGCGATTGTCGGGGCCGCTGGCGGATCATCGCTCGATGGGACTTCGCTACGCCTCCGGCAAACCCGAAGATCTGGAAATCGCACACAACAAGGTCGCCGAAGTCGACGCTGCAATCAAAAGCGTTGATGAATATGAAAACCTGGTCGATGAACGTCTACGCAACGGCGCCGAGTGGCGCGATGTAATGAAACGATGGCGCGTGCTTCGAGACCGGAAAAGCGAGCTCAACGCCGCTCAATACTTTGCCGGGCACAGTGAAGTCTTGGATACGCTTGCGACATTTAACCAGCGGTTGGCAAACCGCTCGACTCTTTTGTACGAGGCGGAAGAAACAACACACTTTCTGGTCGATGTTGTCGTGCGCGACATTCCGCAAGTGCAGAATGGGATTTTCTCGCTGCGTCGCGCTGTCGTGGTCGGGTCCGGGACAGCGAATGTGATGAATCCGCAGCGCGCCGACCTTGCGGCTCGAGTCCATGTCGTGAGCGTCGACGCGAAATCCTTGCGCACGAACGTCGAACAACTCGCGGCCGCTCTACCGGAATCCGCGACGAGACTCCGTGCAGCAGTCGACGCATATAAATCTGTCGCCGAGCAATACGCGAAGACCGTCGAAGACAACATGGTGATGGCCGACAACCGCGCGCCGATACTCAATACCGCCGGCGCAGAAGCTGCGGCGGCGTTTGCGGCATCAAGTGAGTTGCAGGAATCTCTGCTGAAGCCATTGAAGACCGAACTCGAAGAGCGGCGCGAAGCGGCAATATGGACTCGGAACGCGACGCTCGCCGGATTTTTATTATTGCTAATCGCCGTTCTGTCGCTTGAGCGCATGCTGCGCCGACAAATTAGTAAGAGTGCGCGCACGGTAGTCGACACGATGAAACGCATGGCGAACGGCGAGATCGGACAATCAATGACAGTGACCGGCACCGATGAGCTTGGTCAGGCGCTAGTGGCGGTGAACCGGCTGGATCTTAAATTGGCGGATGTCGTTGCTGTGATTCGTAACACAGCGAATACGGTGGGATCGGCGGCGCGAGAACTGTCGTTCGGCAATGAAGAACTCAGCAGTCGTACGCAATCGCAAGCCTCGGCACTTGAGCAAACGGCGTCGAGCATGGAGCAGATGACAGCGACGGTGAAACAGAATGCCCACAATGCCGGTCAAGCAAATCAACTCGCCGCCGGCGTACGCGATCAAGCTGAGCTCGGGCAGTCCGTAGTGCATCGTGCGATAGAAGCCATGAATGAGATCAACTCAGCAAGCACAAAGATTGCGGCAATCATTGGCGTAATAGATGAAATTGCGTTTCAAACCAATCTTCTCGCTCTGAATGCCGCGGTCGAAGCCGCCCGCGCCGGCGAGCAAGGCAGCGGATTCGCCGTTGTCGCAGGTGAAGTGCGCACGCTCGCAAAGCGCAGCGCCGAGGCGGCAAAGGATATCAAGAAACTCATTAAGGACTCGGTCGACAAAGTGAAAGTCGGCGCCGAACTCGTCAATGAGTCGGGAAAAACACTCGCAGAGATTTTGGTGAGCGTACGGCGAGTCACGGATATCGTCGCCGAGATTGCCGACGCTTCGTCAGAACAATCCGCCGGCATTGATCAGGTAAATGGCGCGGTAACACAGATGGATGCAATGACACAGGAAAACGCCGCCCGTGTTGATCAAGCGTCGGTGGCGAGCAAAGCCATGCAGCAACACGCCGAAGAGCTCGTAAAGCAGATCAGCTATTTCCGCCTAAATAGCCAAACAAAGAACCCAATAGCAGCGTGAGATAGTCTTCCTTCGAACATGGCAGCGATCTGTCCCCTGGCGGCCACCGTGAAACGATTTCAATCTCGGACCTTTTGTAACTTTGCTTGCAACCACTCACCCCTCTTCGCATAATGTTTTCCTGGGAAAGTCATTTGGATAGCGACGAGGGGGTTGTACATTTGCGCAACCTATCCGAGCCGTTCAGAACTAGTATTCGGCCAATCCCAATAGGGATGTGTAGTTA
>JAYTQU010000196.1:0-3709 GCA_043746555.1 Pseudomonadota bacterium
GCAACGGCCTGAAAAATACTCACGTACTGCCGTGTACGCTGCGCTTTTTCAGGCCGTTGCGCCTTGCCCCGCATCGCTTGATCCCAACCTGACAAAGTAAAATTAGTATTAGTCCAGCCCTTACCAAACTCCCCTCGGACGACTAGCTTCGGGCCGTTCTTAGTAATTCCCGATGTCAGACCCAGCAAATCCTGGCGAATAATAACGAATTTCGTATCGGCGTTGCGGGAAAGAATCTTAAGCGATAACCAGGATATCGTAACAATCAGGCTCCGACTGAACCTTGAAGGTCAATTTGCCGATCTCAAATGACAGTGCGGCGAAAACAAATTTCCGAGCTTCGTATAAGTTGCGACGCGGCCCAGTTGAATGTCGGTATTCCAAGACGGCGTTACGCGGCGGCTAGCACGAACCGAAACCAAAGGCTTTTACGCTCTCGCTTTCAAGCGGGTGCCAAGCCAATTGAAGATGTCGCGCTTCATCCCGCCCATATGCTCGACCACGGTGGCGAAAAGCTTACGAACAAAAAAATGCGCCGACCCTGCATCCACTTGCAAGCTCAGCGCATTCAATTTTGAACATACATAGTCGAAGAACCGCAAACAGCCTGTCCGTTCGGCAAATGCTTCCGAATCCTCAATCCTTCGAGAGATTCTTCCACAGCGGGCTTCCATTTCCCGATTTGCGCCCTTCTAGACAACCTCGAATCGTTCCTTGATTCGACAACTGCCTTGGAGACGCATTGTAGAGAAACACCAGCGTAAGACTATTGTACTAAAGGGCATGTCACGCAGGAGAAGACCGTAGACTCTCGTGTCGGGACGCTCAAACGCCGAATCGGTTCGGTAAACTGGAGTCTCCAGCCTCTGCTCTACCCGCCTCTGCTATCGGCGCGACCGCAACCAAAGTAGAATTAGCCGCTTCCGAAATAATCAAAATCAAGAGGCGTAATTCGACTGTCAAGCAAGACATCAAGGGTTGCATAAGTCATTTCGACGCCGCGTTGCTACGCCAAAAGAGCCGCTAAAAGAAGGCGACCAAAATGCCCGCCACAAGGACACGTGGCTGGAAACAAGAAAGCTTGTACATGCGTGCCCGCATTCATTATTGGGAAGGACTTGTCAGTCGCGGACTGAACTTTCTGAGTAATAGATCATTGGCAAAAGCATCGCCTGAACTTAACCAACGCCATAATGCGCCGCCGCGAACGCTTGTAAGTCGACGACTGCACAAGCCACGCTCGGTCGCCTGCCGATTTAGATAGAATGCGGTCGTGCCAACACTCACACCACAACTGCATGTCCTGCCTCGTAGTCAACATCAACTTTGGGATCGACTAAGCGCGACTCCGAACCACTTTGTTCTGTATGGCGGCACTGCGTTAGCACTGCAATTGAGCCATCGCACCAGTGTCGATTTCGATTTTTTCTCGCACGCCGCTTTTCTGCCGGCGGAACTCTTGAGCACGATTACCTACCTCAAGGATCAGGAAGTCGTACAGGAAAGCGAAAACACCTTATCGTGCAACGTCGATGCGGGAGCGGGTCCAGTCAAAGTTAGTTTTTTCGGCGGGCTGTCGCTCGGACAAATCGAGCCGCCAGATCGGTTCGCGGGCGTCGGGATCGCTGTCGCGTCGTTACGAGACTTATTCGGTACGAAATGCGCCACGGTGCCGCAGCGTAACGAGGTTAAGGACTATCTCGATATTCACGCATTGATAGCCAACGCGAAAATTGCCTTGGCCGAAGGCATTGCTTGCGCGCGAGCCATCTACGGACGCCAATACAACGCGCTCATGACACTCCAGGCGCTGTCGTATTTTGAGGACCTACCTGACTCGTTGGCCGACGGCATCCGAGCCGATCTCCTCACAGCGGTCAGGTCGGTCTCGTTGGACAAACTTCCGCGCGTCACGGCTGCCGGAAAGATCGGCGACGCGGTCCAATGAAATGCTGAGCACAGAACTGCAAGCGATCGCGAAGCGCGTCAATTGGTACACGCCCACGGATCAATTGCTCGCCAATCCAAATCTCTTCCTTGCCCAAGTCATGGCGCGATCGAGCGAACACGATTTGATTGCCGTGCAAAAGCAGTTTTCAGCAGAAGATTTTAAGAGAGCCTACCTACACGCCCCGCCCGGACTCTTCACCAAGCGTGCGTGGGCATACTGGGGCCTAATGTTGCTCGGCGTGCCGAACTATCCGACCCCGGAAAGATTCCCTGGCGCCAATCGGTTCGATTGGAGAAAAAACACGTGAATGGTGCCCCGACTCAACTTGAGAAGCTAGCGCCGCCTATCGCAAAACCTGGTACTACTCAATATGTATGATTATCATACATCAATGGAAAGCAGCACAATGCTCAAGCTCGGTACGGTGGCGTTGGATGGCACCAAGGTTCACGCCAATGCGTCACGACACAGTGCGCTCTCGTTCGGTCATGCGAATAAGATTGAAGCGCAATTGAAGGAGGAAGTAGTGCAGTTGCTCGCATTGGCCGAGCAGACTGATCGCGCTGATCTGCCGGATGAGTTATCGATTCCTGCGGAGCTTGAACGCCGCCACGAACGATTGGCCGCGATTGCCAAAGCCAAGGTCGAGATCGAAGCACGCGCGGCGCAGCGTTTTGCCGAAGAACAAGCGGAGTATGCAGCCACCGTAAATCGTCGCGAGCGCGAGGCGAACGGTGAGCCACCGCGCGGCAAACCACCCACGCCGCCTACTCCCGGACCGCGCGAGAACGATCAAGTCAATCTCACCGATGCCGACTCGCGCATCATGAAAACATCGCAGGGCTTTGAGCAATGCTACAACGCGCAAGCGGCAGTGGACACTGAAAGTATGTTGGTGGTAGCACACGCCGTCACCCAAGCGGGCAACGACAAACAACAAATCGAACCGATGCTGACGACGCTTGCGGCACTGACGGATGAGTCACAACGCATCGACTGCTTACTGGCCGATACCGGTTATCTCAGCGAACACAATGTCGACTGTTGCGCGCAGGCCAAGATCGAACCGCTGATCGCGCTGAAGCGCGAACGCCATCATCAACCGTGGCAAGCACGCTTCAGCGAACCGAGCGACGCGTTACCGCCCGACGCTACGGCGCTACAAACGATGGCGCATCGCCTCAAGACTCTTGATGGGCGCAAGACCTACGCACTGCGCAAACACACCGTCGAACCGGTGTTCGGCATCATCAAATCCGTCATGGGATTTAGACAATTCATGCTCCGCGGCATCCACCAAGTCCAAGGCGAATGGAATTTGGTGACCTTGGCGTGGAATATGAAGCGCATGTTTCAACTGCAGGGATGTTAATCACCCATCCTGCACTAAAGCGCTGACCGCTTGATGCCCATCTGGATTTATATACAGATACGCATCTGACAACGTGTTTCTGCAAAAGCTGAGTCCGACAGGCTGCTAGAGCATTCGTCTACTTAGGTATCGGCAAGCATGACTTCGATGGACTTCGCAAACTCGCTCTTAGCTAATCAACAATAATAACGCCGTTTAGTCCACGCGCCATGGAACAGTGACAGTTAGATAAGCACTGCGCTCGAAAATGTCCTGGCCAGTTGCCGATCCATCGTCGCCAAACGCCCACCATGGAGCAACGCCAACGTTGCTAAATATCCATCGGTTACAAAGTTGTGCGTCAGAGACTTTTGCATAGTCTCCTCGTATGCGGTGTCGCGATAACC
>JAYTQU010000197.1:0-4203 GCA_043746555.1 Pseudomonadota bacterium
CCGACCGAGGAGACGAGCCGTGAAACAAACGTCGATCTGTCTGCCGCTATTACTCTTACTGCACGCATGCAGCCCCGGTGGCGATGCGAAAGACGGCGCCAAGGACCACGCGAATACACGCACGTCTAGCGATACGGCGGGTCCGGCACCGGTCGTAGTTGCGCGAGAAAACACGGAGCGATTGTTTCAAAATCCCTACGATACCGAAGCGGTGTATTTTCTTTCGCAGAAGAATGGAACGCCGGACGCGCTCACCGTGCTAATCAAACGCGATAGCAAGGACGGGGTCCAATACTCGCGATGGCGATTTAATTGCGTCGATAAATCGGCGCAAAACTTGGGCGTTGCGGCGAATATTCAAGATTTAGATAAACCGGAAGATTCGATGGCGTCCAAGTCGCAACACTACGAGGAAAAGACTTGACTCGGCGCAATAGCAACCGCCGTATGTAATTAGTTGCCGACGTAACAGCGCGCTGTCGAGTGCCGTGAGCTTTTGAGTCGACGCAAATAAAAACGGCCGCGCAACGTAACGCTGCGCGGCCGTGAATCGAGCGATTTATCGCCAGCGAGGGCTAGCGATTGAGATTACTTCTCGGAAGTATCGCTGCCGTCTTTCGGTGCGCCGGTACCCGATGATCCCATGAACAGTTTGCGACCGTCCGGGAAGGTCACATCGCGACCGTTTGCGCGGCACATTGGTTCGCAGAGACCATCCTTCGATTGATAGCCGCGAACCACCAGGTCGGTCCCGATGGCGATGGAATCGCGCGTGATGCCTCGACGAAGCAGCGTGTTGGGCGTACCGCCCTCAATCATCCACTCGGTGCTGGTGCCATCGGCGTTCTTCACCATGATGTGAATCCACGTGTGCGGATTGATCCATTCGACGCGCGTCACCTTGCCTTGCAGATTGACCGGCTTGTTGCCGTCGAATTCCGCCGCGAAGGCGTGGTGTGCCAAGGCGGGAGCAGCCATCAACCAGGAAACGCCCAACACAGCGCCGACCGCTGCAACGCCGGCAATCAATTTCGTACGCATGACATTCACCTCTAACAAGAATTATCGATGTATCAATTTTAAACCCTAAACCTGAATACAGCCTCAACCGATACACGTCGACCGAGGCTATTTTACCGTCAGTGCCTATTTAGCAGGCGTCGGAGGAGGCTCTGTCGGTTTCTTGCGCAAGTGACCATACATAAGCTCTTCGACAAACTCCACGCACTTAAATTGCATGAGCATCGCGTTCTTTTCGACGTGACGATACAGCGGCATGCTGATCTTCCACGGACGAGTAAACGTGCTCGGGTCTTCGATCGTGGCTTCGTACATCAAATGATCCGGGCTCATTGGTGTGTAGCGTTCAACGACATGAAGCTTTTCGGTATGGAAATCGCCCGCGCGATCGAACCAGGTGCGATCGTTCATGCCGGTGACATCAACAACCAAGGTGTCGCCTTCCCAGTGACCCACCGATTGACCCATCCAGCTGTCGGTAGGCGCCGGACCCGGATCTTTTAGATAAATGTTGCGCACGGCACCGGCGTATTCGTATGCAAAAAAGATCGCTTCTTTGCTCTGCGAAATCTGAAACGGATACGGCATGTAGTTGGCGCGCGGTACACCCGGTAGATAGCACTTGATCTCGGGGTCCAACTTAATCCAGTTGGCTTGGTTCTCTTTTTTCTGCGCCAATGCGGCAGGGGTATAGGGAATTTCGTTGCCCTCGACAACTCCCAGCCCGGCCGGCACCGAACCGACCGCGCCGAGTTTCACGACTTCGGGTGCGGGCACTGGCACGAATTGACCGGGAACCATTTGCAACGCGGCACGCGCAGAATGCGGTTCGATATCGAAATTGGCGGTATTCATTGCCTGCCAAATTCCATTGATATCGGGATGCGTGTCGCCCATCAAGCGCGGCGCTTTGTAAGCAGACTTCGCCGCGGCTTTCGCATGAGGACTGGCCGCAAGTGCCGAGACGCTCATCAATCCCGTTACCGCGGCCATTGCCACGACGCCAAAAATATTCTTATAAAACCGATGATGCATGTTAGAAATCCTCCACCTATGGGGCGCGATCAAACACCGGCATCCGCTCGCATGTCAATACGCCGGTCTGTTAAAAATCGCGGCGCGAAGTATGGCGGCTCTCCGGCAAATTCGTCGAAACGTCGCAGCAATTTTTTGTTTAGAATAGTCAGGGGTAGCGAAATTCGACATGACACATTGCTGTGTACTTCTCACTTCGGTTCGAGAAGCGATTCGCTCCTCGTAACCCCTCGACTACGATCTTCAAGCATAACCCACAGTATGCCGCCGCGAGCGCTTTAACGACGTAAAAACTTGTAGCGCCGACTCACACACCAGATGTGCTGTTTCAAATATATCCTGCAAGGAATCCGATAAATGTCGCGCTGCGAACCTTATCTCTCGGTTCATGTTCGGCCGGACTGATTTCGACGCGCGATAAACCAGCGCCGCCGTTCAAGCCGGTTACCTTTGTGGATGGTCAATGAGCGCTCCTAAGGATCGCCCAAAGATCAACTGAGTTGATTGATCGATCGGTCGGTTGGTTGGTCGGGCTATCTGTCGAGAAGTCTCGCAGGCGTGGCTCCATCTCTTGCTTCCGAAAAAAGACCCGCAACTCACACAAAAATCGCCCTTTCGCTCCATTTGTCTCCCATCTACCCCCAAGTGTGGGTAAACTCGCCGCCATTTTCCGTCAATTGAGAGTTTGTTTCGGTTGACGCCTTGCTGGTGAAGTCAGAGATACATGGCCCATATCCTGTTGCTCAATGGCCCCAACCTAAACCTGTTGGGAACGCGCGAACCGTCACTATACGGCTCGGTTACGCTCGACCAAATTGTCGCGCGTCTAACGGCGCTGGCGAGTGCGGCGGGTCATCGCCTGTCCGCTTCGCAGAGCAACGCCGAAGCCGAATTGATTGCACGTATTCACAACGCTTCCAGCGAGCAAGTGGAATTTGCCCTCTTCAATCCGGGCGCCTTCACGCATACCAGCGTCGCCCTGCGCGATGCGCTTCTGGGCGTGAAATTACCTTTCATCGAAGTGCATCTCAGCAATGTTTATGCACGAGAACCGTTTCGCCATCACTCCTATTTTTCCGATATCGCGGTCGGTACGGTCATCGGCCTCGGACCGATCGGCTATGAATTGGCGTTACAAGCCGCGATTCAGCGCTTATCGAAATAGGCATCGGACATTTTTTCCCGGCAGCCACAACAATTTCAGAACCAATCCCTTCAGGAGACTGCATGGACATTCGAAAAGTAAAAAAACTTATTGAGTTGCTCGAAGAATCGGGCGTCGCCGAAATCGAAATCTCGGAAGGCGAAGAGTCGGTGCGAATCAGTCGCTTTCCAAAGGCCGGTGCCGCGCCGGTGGCTCCTCCCGCCGTCCAGTACCCTCCGAGTCCGGCACCGGCACCAATGCCGGTTGCCGCTCCTGCGCCAATCGCCGCTGTTCCGGCGGCGAAAACCGATCACACCGTCACCGCGCCAATGGTGGGAACTTATTACGCATCGGCTTCTCCCGGTACGAAGGCCTTCGTCGAGATCGGCAGTGAGGTGAATGTGGGCGACACGTTGTGCATTATCGAAGCCATGAAGATGATGAACCAGATCGAATCCGATAAAGCCGGTCGGGTCACGGCGATCCTCGTCAAGAACGGCGAACCGGTCGAATTCGGACAGCCGCTATTCATTGTGGAATAGTTCGGACGACAGTTCATTTGATTGCTGGCCAGAAACCGAGTGCGCATTTCGCACTGTTACACTTTTTAAGAAGACACTATGTTAGAAAAAGTCGTCATCGCTAACCGCGGCGAGATCGCGTTACGCATTTTGCGCGCGTGTCGCGAGTTAGGGATCAAAACCGTAGCGGTGCATTCCACCGCGGATGCCAATCTGAAACACGTGTTGCTCGCAGACGAGTCGGTCTGCATCGGACCGCCGGCGTCGAAGGATAGCTATCTCAACATGCCCGCGATCATCAGCGCGGCGGAAGTGACCGATTCGGTCGCGATTCATCCGGGTTATGGCTTTCTTTCCGAGAATGCGGACTTCGCAGAACGTGTAGAGAAGAGCGGATTTATTTTCATCGGTCCCAAGGCCGAAACCATTCGCATGATGGGCGACAAGGTCTCGGCCATCAAAGTAATGAAGGCGGCGGGTGTT
>JAYTQU010000198.1:0-5500 GCA_043746555.1 Pseudomonadota bacterium
CGACACCGTTAACGCCGCACCGATTGCGATGTGCAAAGCAAGTGCCGCGAGTAGATACTTCCCATTCTCGGCGAAGAAGCTTTCATCCGCGAACGCGCCCATTGGACTAATTTTTTCTCACAGGAATGGTCTCCTTCGGATCGGTGATAAAGCCGATCTGCACAGCGCCCGCTCGTTGCAACAACACCATGCCCGCCACCACACGACCATAAGGTACATTCGTATCGGCTTTGACCAGCACCGTCGTTTTCGGTTCGCGCCGCAGCACCGCCGCGACGCGATCCGCCATGAGTTGGTCCGCGAGCGGTTTGTCGTGATCCTTGCCGATGTTCAAATAATACCGTCCCTGCCTGTCGACGCTTAGCACCAACGGATCGTGACTTAGGTCTTCCGGCAGCGGCGCGGCGCCCGCCTTGGGAAGTTCGACCTTGATACCTTGCGTGAGCAGCGGCGCTGTCACCATAAAAATAATGAGCAACACCAGCATCACGTCGATGTACGGCACGACGTTGATCTCAGCCATCAAACGGCGGCCGCGGCGATTCGAACTGCCACTTAAATTTTGTGGGTTCATGCTTCAACTCTGCGTCGGCGCCGGGGACGGTGCCTGGGACGATAACTGAGAAGGTGTTTGCGCGGGAATAGACTGCGTCTGCACCGCGCGCATCGTTGCGTAACGTTGCAAAATAGTCGAAAGCTCTTCGACGAAGGTGTCGAAGCGCAATTCCAACCGACTCACCTGCTCGGCATATCGGTTGTAGGCAATCGTTGCTGGAATCGCCGCGAATAAACCCATCGCCGTTGCAATCAATGCTTCGGAAATATGCGGCGCGACCATCGCAATCGTCGCCTGTTGCACATTACCCAATCCTTGGAACGCCGACATGATGCCCCACACAGTGCCGAATAATCCGACGTAGGGGCTAATCGAGCCGGTAGTCGCGAGCATCGCCAAACTTTTTTCCAAACGATCGGTTTCCTTCAGGAGCGCAACCCGCATGGAGCGACGACTGCCGTCAAGCAGTTGCACGGACGTCATGCCCGGCTGTTGCCGCAATCGTGCGAATTCCCTAAATCCGGCTTCGAAGATGCGTTCCATGCCGTGAGTTTGTTTCTGACTTTGCTCGATGCTGCGAAACATCGCTGTGAGGTCGCCGCCGGACCAAAATCCTTCTTCGAACTTATCGGCGCCGGAACGCGAGCCCGATAACTCCGTATGCTTGCGAAAAATCACCGACCACGATGCGATCGACGCCAACGCCAACAGCGCCAACACGATTTGCACCACGATGCTGGAATCGCGCACCAAATCGACAATCGACAAATTCCCCATCATGTTCTCCCGGTATTCGGTTTTTTCATGGCCAGTTTTTCCGTCAATATTTTCGGCAAGCCGCAAGGTCGGTAAGACTTCGCATCGAGGCAGGCCGCGCGCAACGCACCAGTCACCAACAGCTCGTCGCCGCGCAAGACCTCTTGCACAAAACTAAATGTCGCGCGCGTGCGTTCGCGAATCCTCGCTGTGACTATTAACGCATCGTCGTAGCGAGCGGGTTTCTTGAAATCCACTTGAGTGTCGACCACGACGAAAATCAATCCGTGATCCCGTTGTAACACGCTCTGCTCCACGCCCAAGGCGCGTAGCCACTCGGTGCGCGCGCGTTCCATGAACTTCAAATAATTGGCGTAATAGACGATTCCTCCGGCGTCGGTGTCTTCCCAGTAAACACGCACCGGCCAAGTGAAATGGTTCGCCGTCATTCTCCCGCACCAAACAAATCGCCGCTGGGTTGCTGACGCTCCGGCGCCTTCAACCCAAAGTGCAAATACGCGCTGCGAGTCGCCATTCGACCACGCGCGGTACGCATGATGAAACCTTGTTGAATGAGAAACGGCTCGATCACATCTTCGATTGTGCCACGCTCTTCACCGACTGCCGCCGCCAAACTATCGACGCCAACGGGACCGCCATCGAACTTCTCAATGATCGCGAGCAATATTTTTCGATCCATCACGTCGAAACCTAAGGGATCGACATCAAGCAGATCGAGCGCCGCCATCGCCACTTGATCGGTGACATGGCCATCGGCTTTCACTTCGGCGAAATCGCGCACGCGGCGTAACAATCGATTGGCAATGCGCGGCGTGCCACGGGAACGCAACGCAATCTGCCGCGCGCCGCCCGCTTCCATCGACATCTTTAATATCGAGGCCGACCGTTGCACGATGCGTTCCAGATCGTCGTGGGTATAAAACTCCAGACGCTGCACGATGCCGAAACGATCTCTTAGTGGAGAAGTCAGCAATCCCGCGCGCGTGGTCGCGCCCACCAGCGTGAACGGCTGCAAATCCAGTTTGATCGAACGCGCGCCCGGCCCTTCGCCGATCATGATGTCGAGTTGATAGTCCTCCATCGCCGGATAAAGAATTTCTTCCACTATCGGACTTAAGCGATGAATCTCATCCACGAACAACACATCGTTCGCTTGCAAATTAGTAAGCAACGCAGCGAGATCGCCCGGACGTTCAATCACCGGACCCGACGTTTGCTTGAGATTGACGCCGAGCTCGTTGGCAATGATGTTTGCTAGTGTCGTCTTACCGAGTCCCGGCGGACCGAAGATCAACACATGATCCAGCGCCTCCTTTCGCTTGCGCGCCGCTTCGATGAAAATCTCCATCTGCATTTTGACTTTGGATTGCCCAACATAGTCGGACAATCGCTTCGGCCGCACCGCACGATCGATCGCTTCGTCGTCGCCGGTGGCGGTCGCTGAAATAATACGGTCGGGTTCAAGCATGACGGCACACTGCGCTCGTGAAAGCGTGAGATCGTGAAAGCGCGAAGTGGAAAAACGCACCCGCGCGGCAGCTCGAAATTCGAAACTCCCGAATCATTCCGCCCATCTCACGTTTTCCCGCATTGACGACCTCGCGTTCCCACTCACTTGTTCGCCGCTTTCAGCGCATGACGAATCAATTCTTCGGTTTTGGTAACGGAAGTATCGACTGACTTCAGCAAGCGCGTCACTTCAATCGGTTTGTATCCGAGCGCCACCAGCGCGCTGAAGGCTTCCGCTTGCGCTCCACTCTGTAAGCCGTGGCCGCCGATCGACGCCACTCCGCCGACCGCCGTAAAAGATATTTCACCAAATGCTTTAACACGATCGCGCAATTCGACCACCAGTCGCTCGGCCGTCTTGCGTCCCACACCCGGCACTTTGACTAATGAATCGACATCGCCGGCTTCGATACAAAGCAAGAAGCTGTCGATATTAATACCCGACAGCAGACCTAACGCAAGCTTGGGCCCGACTCCCGATACTCGCAGCAACTCGCGAAACATGCGGCGTTCGCGCTCGGTGCCGAAGCCAAACAGGATGTGCGCATCTTCGCGCACGACCAAGTGCGTGAACAGCGACAGCTCGCTACCCACCGCCGGTAAATTATAGAAGGTGGACATCGGCGCATCGAGTTCGTAACCGACACCACTCACGTCTAAGACCAGTTGCGGCGGATGCTTGGCGACGAGTTTGCCGCGTAAAAAACCGATCATCTCGATCCTCCGGCTGCAAGCATGGCGCGCATCGCGCGCGAATGCGCATGACAAAGCGCGACCGCGACCGCATCGGCGGCGTCGGGCGCGAGTTCGCCGGAAAGTTTGAGCAGATGACGAACCATCATTTGCACCTGATCCTTTTGCGCCGCGCCGGTGCCGACCACCGCTTGTTTGACTTCGCGCGCCGAATACTCAAACACTCGCGATGAAGTCGCAAACGTTCCACACAACGCCGCGCCACGGGCCTGGCCCAATTTTAATGCGCTATCGGCGTTGCGATGCATGAACACCCGCTCGACCGCGATTTCTTGCGGCTGCCATTCGCGCGCCAGCTTGGCGACCGCCGTGAAAATGGTTTCCAAACGCTCGGGAAACGAATCGCTCGAAGTGCGAATACTGCCACTGGTCACATAGTTACTCTTCGATCCTGCGCAATCAATAATCGCGTACCCGGTGACCAACGAACCGGGGTCCAATCCCAAAATGCGAGCGTGATTCGATGCCGCTTGCGGAATGGCGTTGTTGGCCAAAACCGCCGGTAACGAGAAACGCCGAGAACTCGACCGACTACGCCGGTACATGGAACACTGCGCGTTTGGAGAGAGCCATGGTTTGGGTGGCAAGCTTGCGGATCATTCGTCGTATGATAACGGCAAAGGCAATCACATTCACGGCAGCCGATCAATACTTCACCGTTACTTAAGTGGAAACAGCCAATCGCGAACACCGCCCGCCTTCGCCGGCTTTGCAACGCGCCGAGGCGTTTTTGGATTCGTTACCGCCGCATCCGGCCGCTGCGCGCGCGCGCGCGCGCTGACGGCGATCGTTTCGGGACTCGCCGCCGAGGACGACGTGATTCTCGGCACGCTAGCCTTTCCTTTATTGGAGGCCGGCCAAATCGACGACGCCAAAGCGATCTTGGTTTTCGGCGACGACGCCACTCGCATCGCTCGCGCGAGCATTCGACTGGGCAGCTTCGGCACGCAATCGCCATTGCAAGCCAGTGATGCGATTTCGGGCCGACAAGCCGAAGCGGTACGCAAAATGCTGCTCGCTATCGTCGGCGATCCGCGACTGGTCCTGGTGCGCTTGGCGGATCAATTGCATCGTCTGCGGGAAAGCAAGAACGCGACCGCTGTTGAACGTCGTCGCATCGCGCTGGAAACTCGCGAAATCTATGCGCCGCTGGCCAATCGCTTAGGAATCTGGCAGCTCAAATGGGAATTGGAAGACTTGAGTTTTCGGTTTCTCGATCCCGACGAGTACAAGCATATCGCGCAACTGCTGGCGGCGAAGCGCGTCGATCGCGAACAGTACATCGACAATGTGATGAACGACATTAAAGGCGCGCTTGCAGACGCCGGCGTCGAGGCGGAAGTGGCCGGCCGACCGAAACACATCTACAGTATTTGGCGCAAGATGCAGCGCAAGAATTTATCGTTCGACCAACTCTACGACATTCGCGCGGTGCGTATCTTGGTGAATACCATCGCCGATTGTTATGCGGCGCTGGGCGTCGTACACGGTAAATGGCCATACATTCCCGGCGAGTTCGACGACTACATCGCGACGCCCACGGATAATCTTTATCGTTCCTTGCATACGGCTGTGATCGGTCCGCAGAAATTGCCGCTCGAAATCCAAATCCGCACGCGCGAAATGCACGAGCACGCGGAGCTTGGCGTCGCGGCACACTGGACTTACAAAGAAGGCGCTCGCGCCAATGTCGCTTATCAACAAAAGATCAATTGGC
Source organism: Pseudomonadota bacterium (assembly GCA_043746555.1). GTDB lineage: Bacteria > Pseudomonadota > Gammaproteobacteria > Steroidobacterales > Steroidobacteraceae > CAZQYC01. Next base: position 5,313 of record JAYTQU010000198.1, read on the forward strand.
TGAGACAATTACTCGAACCCGCCACCAACGATAGCGGCGAAAAAGAAACCGATGGCGATTTTCTAGAGCGCGTGCGCGCCGAGGTTTTTGAGGATCGCATTTATGCCTTATCGCCGCGCGGTGAAGTGATCGAGTTACCGCAAGGCGCGACACCACTCGACTATGCTTATCACGTCCATACCGATTTA
>JAYTQU010000199.1:0-21245 GCA_043746555.1 Pseudomonadota bacterium
CGGCGCGATCGCCGTGTGCCTGGGTAAAATTTGCGGTGACGGCGGGTGCTGCAGCGGCGACGATGATTACGATTGGCACGAGCGCCCAAGCAAGTTCACGAGCTTTGGCGAACACGCTAGTGCCGATTGCATTGCTAGAATGAAATGTTGCGGTGGAATAGGCGATCGCAATCACCACCAGCGCCGCAACAGCGAGGCAGACCCACAGGATGAATAACTGCCCGCCGCCGTACATGGCGGTCACGAACTGCATTTAATGAACGAAAGCGGCGAGCCGCGTTATGAACGTGTAGTTGCCTTCGATCGACATAAGTCCGATCAGCACCAGCAGCGCCACGGGCGGTAGGAGAATGGCTAGTTTCAATGCCAAGCGTTCCCAGGCCATGTGCATGAAGATCGCGACGATGAAGCCCGCCTTGAGCAACATGAATGTAACGATGAGCGTCCAGCGCAACATTCCCCGGTCGAGAAAGTCGGTGAAGTACGAACCCGTACTCAGCACAAACAGCGAAATCCATATCCAAAGGTAAATCGTGAGTGGATGTTGCACGCCTTCGGCGTGACCGGCGTTCGTGGCGGACTGATTTGTGTTGTGATCCATGACTTTCCTACCAGAGATAAAAGAACGCAAAGATGAAGACCCACACGAGATCGACGAAGTGCCAATACAATCCCGCAATTTCCACGGTTTCATACGTGCCTTTGCGATCGTAAAAACCGTTGAGCACGCGAGTCGCGACCACCGACAGATAAATCACGCCGCAACTGACGTGCAGTCCGTGAAAGCCCGTGATCATGAAAAATGCGGAACCGAATTGCGCTGCACCCATCGGATTGCCCCAGGGCCGCACACCCTCATGGACAATGAGCTTCGTCCACTCGAAGGCTTGCATGCTGACGAAGCAGACTCCTAGCGCCGCCGTTGCAAACATCAACAAAGCAGTGACTTTGCGATTGCGGCGATACCCGTAATTCACCGCCAATGCCATCGTGCCGCTGCTGGTGATGAGCACGAAGGTCATGATCGCGATCAGCAGCAACGGTATGGATTTGCCGCCAACGTCGAGCGCAAATACTTCGCTCGGATTCGGCCACATTTCCGTCGTGGACATCCGGACGTTCATGTACCCGACCAAAAAGCACGAAAAGATGAACGTGTCGCTTAAGAGGAAAATCCACATCATCGCCTTGCCCCAGGGCACGGCAAACGATTGTTTATCGGCCGACCAGTCGGCGCTTACTCCGGATAAGCCTTCAAGCGCATTGGCGGATGGCTGTGTCATCGATTCGTCCTCAGCAAGGCGTTAGTTAATGTGGGCATTGCAAAATGAAATCGTCATGTGGCAAGCAACAAACCAAACAGCACGATCCAAACGATCAGTAGATAGTGCCAATACACGGAGCACAGTTCGACGCTCAGTCGCACGTCGATCACCTCGGCGTGCTGGAAGCGCAGGCGCAAGTAGGTTCGACCCCACACATAGAGCCCACCGAGCAGATGCAAGCCGTGAACGCCGGTGAGTAAATAAAAGAACGCGACGGCCGGATTGCTTGGATCGAAAAACTGCGAGACGCGCAGTTGCCGCCAAGCGATGAGTTGCCCGATCAAAAATGCGATGGTCAGCAATCCGCCCCAGAACAGCGTGCTGCGGGTGCGCCGCGCGTCGCCGCGTGCGGCAGCAACGCGCGACGATTGCATCGTAATACTGGCGAACACCAAAACAATGCTGTTAACCCACAAGAGCGGCGATTCGGAAATCGCGCGCCAATCGCTAAGCGCGACATCGGCACCGTGACCGCCGCCCATGCGAATGAAGTACGCTGAAATAAATAGCCCGAACAACGACGACGCAACACCCAAGAACGCCAACAGACCGACCTTAGCCGCGGGAGGACGTTCAACGCTTTCGTCGTGCCCATCAAGTGCCGAAATCGGGACGCTAGCATCCCACGGCTTCGCGGAAAATTTGCGGACCAGGAATAACCAAACCAGCACGCCAGTCAGCAGCGCACTGTATGCGAGAGTGAGGCTCATGACTTTTTATCGCGCTTATGGTCGTGATCATGATCATGATCGTGATCGTGATCGTGATCGTGGGCATGACCATCGTGACCCGCCGGAATATTGCCGCCCGCAGGGACGTTTTGCGGAATGAAGTCTTCCGGCGCGCCGGGCACGCTGTAGTCATACGCCCAGCGATACACCACCGGGAGCTTCGGTCCCCAATTGCCGTGTTTCGCCGGCGTATCGGCGGTTTGCCATTCGAGCGTGGTGGCGCGCCAAGGATTGGGGCCCGATGGTTTACCTTTGAAGTACGACCACACTAAATTGAACAAGAAAATGAGTTGCATGGTCGCCACGAATATTGCGGAAATCGTAATCCACTTATTCGCTTGCTGCACCGAAAGTGGAATGAAGTCGATGCTATTGCTGTAAGCGTAGTAGCGACGCGGCACACCCATGATTCCCAGGTAGTGCATTGGAAGATAGATCGCGTAGGTACCGAGCAGCGTCGACCAAAAATGAATTTTGCCGAGCGTCTCGTTCATCATTCGGCCGGTGATCTTTGGGTACCAATGATAAATCGCGCCGAACACCACCAAGATCGGCGATACGCCCATCACCATGTGAAAGTGCGCGACCACGAAGTAGGTTCCCGATAACGGCACGTCGACAGTGACGTTGCCGAGGAACAGTCCGGTCAAGCCGCCATTGATGAACGTAAAAATAAATCCCATCGCGAACAACATCGGCACGTTGAGATGAATATCGCCGCGATACAGCGTTAGCACCCAGTTGTAGACTTTAAGCGCCGTGGGCACCGCGATGATCAACGTGGTGGTGGCGAAGAAAAATCCAAAGTAAGGATTCATGCCGCTCACGTACATGTGATGCGCCCACACGACGAAGCTCAAGCAGGCGATGGCGAGAATCGCCCAGACCATCATGCGGTAGCCGAAAATATTCTTGCGTGCGTGCGTGCTCAATAAGTCGGAAACAATGCCGAACGCCGGCAACGCGACGATGTACACCTCGGGGTGACCGAAGAACCAAAACAAATGTTGGAATAGGAGCGGACTGCCGCCGCCATGCGTGGCGTTATGGCCGAGCGAGGCGATCGCCGGTAAGAAGAAGCTGGTGCCCGCCAGCGAGTCCAACGTCATCATCACAGCCGATACGAATAGCGCTGGGAAGGCGAGCAAGCCCAATATCGTCGCGCAAAAAATTCCCCACACGGACAGCGGCATGCGCATCAATGTCATCCCGCGGCAACGTGCTTGCAGAACCGTGGTGATGTAATTGAGGCCGCCCATCGTGAACGCGACGATGAAGATCGCCAAAGATGCCAGCATCAAAACGATTCCCCAGTTTGCCGCGCCGGGTGTACCGGGCATCACGGCTTGCGGCGGATAGAGCGTCCAGCCGGCACCGGTTGGTCCGCCCGGAACAAACAAGCTGGCCGCCAAGACCAACACTGCCACCAAATAAAACCAGAAACTCAACATGTTCATGTACGGAAACACCATGTCCCGCGAGCCGCACATTAGTGGAATCAGAAAGTTGCCGAAGCCGCCCAGAAATAATGCGGTGAGCAAGTAGATCACCATGATCATGCCGTGCATGGTGATGAACTGAAGATAGTTTTGCGGCGCGATGAACGAGAACGTGTTCGGAAACCCGAGCTGTAGTCGCATCAACACCGACATCACCAACGCGACCAGCCCGATGGCGATAGCGACCACGGCGTATTGGATCGCAATAACCTTGTGGTCTTGGCTCCAAACGTACTTGGTCAAAAAAGTCTGCGGATCGTGAAGCGCGTGAGCGTTATCGCGATCGGCGATTGCAACGTATGCCATCGAAAGCTGCTCCTATTCGGAAAGGTCTTTAACAGTACTAAACGTGTTCGGTTGGCTTGATTAAATGCGATATTGTTTGTTGCAAATTTGTAGCCGACCACAAATTGTGCCCAATCAAAAATTGCCAAATCATAAATTATGTAAGTAGTCCACCACATTGTCGATCGCATCGTCGTGCAACGGCTTGGCCATGGACCGCATTTGCGAGCCATAGAAATCTTCCCGATGGACACCGCGAAGATCCTGCTTGAAGTTGTGCAACTGACGTTTTAGATACCAGTCGCTCATATTCGAGAGGCGCGGCGCGTTGGTCGCCCAAATGCCTTGACCGGATGCGCCGTGACACGACGTGCAACCCGCGTAGATGGCCTTGCCTTTGTCGGGATTGCCGGTCACCGTGGTTGCGGGGCGCACCTCCGGTAGCGACGCGATGTAAGCCACCACATTCTTGATCGCCGTATCGTCCGGCAGCGTTTGCGCCATCGGTGCCATTTGTTGCGCAAACGTATTTTGCGAATCCGCGCCGCCGCGGACGCCGTGCTTGAAAGCTTTGAGTTGCCGGATCAAATACCACTGCGCTTGTCCGCTGAGCTTCGGTGCATTGAGATCGCGATTGCCCTGCGCCTGGTCGCCGTGGCACGCGGCGCACACTGCGAACTGCGCATGTCCGGCTACGGGATCGCCGGCAACTTCAGCGTTTGTTTGTGCGAAGGTGAGCTGCCGCGACAGCCAGGTTTGATAATCGCTCTCCGATTCGACGACTACTCGTCCACGCATCGCAAAATGCGCGATACCGCAGAGTTGTTCGCAAAGCGCGTCGAACGATCCGGTGCGCGTGGTCTTGAACCAGAACGAGGTAATCATTCCCGGCACTACGTCCATCTTGACTCGAAATTCCGGTACAGCGAATTGATGGCTAACGTCGATCGAACGCAGCTTCATCCGGATCTCCTTTTCGAGCGGTAGATGCAGCTCGGGGTTGGCGATCAAGATATCGTCTTGCCCTTTTGGATCGTTGGGATCGATGCCAAATGGATTACTGGCGCTGACCAAGCGGGTATCAACCTTGCCGAGTACGCCATCCTTTCCAGGCAAGCGATAGCTCCAATTCCATTGCTGGCCAAGCACTTCGACGTCGGTCGCGGTGCTCGGCGGCGTTACGAATTTTGCCCACACCACGAGACCCGGCGCCAACATGGCGACGATGCCGACGGCCGTCACGCCGGTTAGCCACCACTCTAGTTTTTTGTTTTCCGGTTCGTAATGGGCAGTGTTGCCTTTGCGATGGCGATAACGCCAAACGCAGTACGCAAGAAACAGATTGACGACCACGAAGACCGTCCCGGTTACCCAAAAAGTCAGATTGACCGTCTGATCCACCGTCTGCCAATTCGACGCGATCGGCGTAAACCACCAAGGGCTTAAAAAGTGAAATGCGACCGTTCCGACCACTAACAACACTATGACAACAGCAAATGCCATTTGCAGACCCCTAGATAATTCAATTGCGAATCGTTAAACGAAAGCCACAGAAATCGAGCACGAATTTTTGTTGTTTATTAGGAGCTCGGTGAGATATTCGCGACCTGGGTCGGCGTAGCGAAAGGATTGACGAAATGCGTATCCATGGCTACCAACGTGGCGTCGGGATGTCGTTGCTGCATCACGTCGCGAACTTTCGCTTCAAAATGCTTGCGCACGTAAACCAGGATAAGATATTTGCCGGTGGCGATATCGTCGTGGAAGCGACTCAGTTTCTTATTTTCGCTGGCGATGCCGGCTAGGCCGCCTTCCCACGCGCCAAATAACGTTGCCACTGCCGTGAGAGTCACATAGACAAAAGTGGGAATTTGCACGTCCGCGCCGAGCGGACGGAAGTAAGCGAGCAATCCGACGCCAATCAAACCGGCCGATAAGCCGAGCAAAGCGCCGATGCAGCCGTCGCGAACGACATCGCGAGTCTCCAGGTAATTGCCGGCGTGAACATGTTCGCGCTTGAGGCCGGACTCATCTTGACTGATCACATGCATATAGAAATCTTTGATCCCGATTTCATGCAGATCGTCGGAAACATCCCGGCTAGTCGACAAAGTGGACGCAAGAAAGTACAAACACTTCATAGCATCAATCCCCCGTCGCGATTTCTCGCTGGCTTTTTAATGGCCCCACGCAGGGCCTCAACAATTATCGTTCGTGATCTCTCGCCTTCAACTTCAACAGGAACTTCGACAGAAACAAATTGAGTTTCTCACAAGCCGATTTTCTTTGGAAGAGCAATTCGTCGTTTCCAGCGCCTGCAATTTATAAAATACGGCCAGCGGTGCTGCTGGCGTGATGCAGGAGCGACCGATCTGTTGACTAACGAGAATCTGGCTGGCAGCCGTGGACCGGGCGTACTAGGATGCGCGCAGTGAAATTTCCACGCGCCCGTAGCTCAGCTGGATAGAGTGTCAGCCTCCGAAGCTGAAGGGTGAGGTCGGATGTCTTCGCGAAGACACTCAATGTGTCTTTGCGCCGACCGAACGACAGTACATGGATGTACTGGCTGGGTGCGTCACAGGGATGTTTGCTTGCGATATGCTTGCTGACTGTTCATCGCACGCGCCCGTAGCTCAGCTGGATAGAGTGTCAGCCTCCGAAGCTGAAGGTCGTGGGTTCGAATCCCGCCGGGCGCGCCATCTTTCGATGTTGTTGATGAATTGAAACTCGCCCATGCGAGATTCGAAGCCACGACCCGTGCGGGTCTTGCGGGTTCGCCGCCGTGCGGCGGTCCAGCCAAGTTGCCAGCAACTTGTCGCTCGCTTGGTTCGAAAGCACATCGAGTGCTTTCGATAAGGCACCCAATCTCGCCCCGCCGGGCGCGCCAAACCGATTGCGGCACAGGGGATTTCTTGTCGTCGTTACCGCGCGACGAAAATACTTTGTTACAGATTCATCCTTTCCTTGACCAAGCTTTCTACAACGCTTGGGTCGGCAAGGGTGGAAATATCGCCAAGCTGTTCATGTTCGTTGGCTGCGATCTTGCGCAAGATGCGGCGCATGATTTTTCCCGAACGCGTTTTCGGCAACCCCGGCGCCCACTGAATGAAGTCCGGTGTGGCGATCGGGCCGATTTCTCTACGGACCCAATCGCGTAGCTCCGTACGCAACGCATCGCTCGGTTGCATATCCGCGTTTAGGGTAACGTAGCAGTAGATTCCCTGTCCCTTGATATCGTGCGGACAGCCGACGACTGCGGCTTCGGCTACTTTTGAATGTGCGACCAACGCGCTTTCGATTTCGGCCGTGCCAAGGCGATGACCGGCGACATTGAGCACGTCATCGACGCGACCAGTGATCCAGTAGTAACCATCTGCATCGCGTTTGGCGCCGTCGCCCGTGAAATATTTTCCCGGATAGGTTTTGAAGTAAGTATCGATGAATCGTTGATGATCGCCGAATACCGTGCGCATTTGTCCAGGCCAACTATCGATGAGCACCAAATTTCCTTCACACGCTCCATCCAATATTTTTCCATCGGCATCGACGATGGCCGGCTGCACGCCGAAGAAAGGCACTGTGGCTGAGCCCGGCTTTTGATCGATCGCGCCGGGCAATGGCGTGATGAGCGCGGCGCCGGTTTCGGTTTGCCACCACGTATCGACGATGGGACAACGGCCGTCGCCAACCACGCGGTGATACCACTCCCACGCTTCGGGATTGATCGGTTCGCCGACCGTTCCGAGCAAACGAATCGATTTGCGCGAATGTTTTTTCACCGGCGCATCGCCTTCACGCATGAGCGCGCGAATTGCAGTCGGCGCGGTATAAAAAATCGTCACGCCTAATTTATCGCATGACTGCCAGAAGCGCCCGAAGTCGGGATAGTTCGGCACGCCTTCGAACATCACTGTCGTTGCGCCGTTGGCAAGTGGACCGTAGACAACATAGCTGTGACCCGTCACCCAACCCACATCGGCGGTACACCAAAATATATCTTCATCGCGAATATCGAATATCGCTTCGTGCGTAAACGCCGCATGCACTAAATATCCGCCGGTGGTATGCAGCACGCCTTTGGGTTTGCCAGTCGAACCCGATGTATACAAAATGAACAGCGGGTCTTCCGCGTCCATCGCCTCGGGGACGCATTCCGTGGATTGTTTATCTACGACATCCGCATACCAAAGATCACGAGGCTCGTGCATCAGCACTTTGCTTCCGGTGCGTTTCACGACTAATACATGATTCACGCATTCCGTGCCGCGAGTCGTCAATGCAATATCGACATTCGATTTGAGCGCAATACTTTTCCCGCCGCGAACGCCTCCGTCGGCAGTAATGACGACGGTTGAACCGCAATCGGCAATGCGATTGGCAAGCGAATCGGGCGAAAAGCCGCCGAATACCACCGAATGAATTGCACCGATACGCGTACACGCAAGCATCGCCACTGCGGCTTCGGGAATCATAGGAAGATAAATCGTGACGCGATCGCCTTTCTTTACGCCGATCGACTTGAGCGCGTTGGCGCACTGACATACACGCTCGTACAACTGTCGATAGGAGATGCGTTCGGAGACGTTTGGATCGTCGCCTTCCCAAATGATCGCCGTCTTGTCTCCTTGTTTTTTGAGATGTCGGTCTAGACAATTTGCCGACACATTGAGTTGTCCGTCGTAAAACCAACGCACGCGAAAAGCCTTCGCGTCGAAATTTGTATCCTTTGCTTTTGTATAGGGCTTAATCCAATCGAGTCGTCTGCCTTCCCGTGCCCAAAAACCCTCCGGATCGCGCACCGATTCGGCATAAAGTCGTTCGTAATCGGCATGCTTAATGCGCGCTTGCGCGGCGAAATTTTGCGGTACGGGATAGATTTTTTGACTCATACGGGTCGCTCGCAAGGAATCGAATGCTGTTCTGAGCGTAGCACATGCTTTGCGCTACTCAAATGTAACGACAGCTGTTGTCAGTTCGCGGCAAGCGCCGCTTTGATTTTTTCCGCTTGCGCTGCCAACAAGGTTTTGTCGGCCATATCGCGCGTGTGTGGTTTGAGCGGAATGCCGTCGTAAACCGGCACGATGTGAAAGTGAATATGAAGCACCGTTTGTCCGGCGGCGGGCCCGTTGAACTGAATGATTCGCACGCCATCGGGATTGAAGGCTTGCTGCACGGCCCTTGCCACCTTTTGCGTGGAAACGATCAACGTGCTCAGCGCCGCGGGATCGATGTCGAAGAAATTTTCCGCGGCGATTTTCGGAATCACCAGCGTGTGTCCGTTCGATTGCGGCATCAAGTCCATGAACGCGAGCGCATGCGCATCTTCGAATACCTTGAAAGAGGGAATTTCGCCGCGGAGAATTTTTGCGAAGATGTTGTTTTGGTCGTAGCCCATGACGTTCTCCGATTACATACCCGCTTTCGACAATGCATCGATCGCCTGTCGCAACGCAGTACCGACGGTCGGATGATCGTTCTCGAAACGCACCGCCAATTCTTCGAGACGTTCGGTCAGCGACGAGTCGCCGTGCGCATGTAGGAATTCTTCGATGTCGCGTTGCAGTACCGCCAAAGACTCGCGAGTCTTAACGTCGACTGTCTTTGTCTGCTTTAGCGAATCGCCGAGCGCTTCGATGTGTGTCTTCAGTGATGTATTCATAGTTTATTCGATGTGTTGGTTGGACGTTACTTCGCTGTCTCGCGGTCGGGTTCCTTGGGTTTTTCCTTTTTCGAGCCGTGCGATAATTTGGTTTTGAATTGCGCTTCCAGTTTGGCGATGCCTTCGGCGTCCAAGCGCTGCATCGCGGAGATGGTCGCGCGCTGCGGAAAGCTACTGTCGGCAATGGCTATTTCATCGCGACTAAAGCCGCACAATCGTCCATCGTGATCCTTATCGATGAAGGCGAGTTGCGTCGAAAAACTGAGACCGATTAGCGGCATCATAAAATACACATGATAGGCATCGCGCCGACCGGGTGCCCAAATCACCATATTGTGATCGTCGAGGCTTTGCCAATCGTACAACGTGTTAAAAAACACGCAGTCGCTGCCGCGTAATGCCGCCGGTCGGGCCGCCGCCGGCTTGTCTTTTGGCGTTGACGTTGCGCATGCGGTTAGCGCGATTAAAATCGCAATTAGCGTGAAAGTCGGTTTGATTGTCATGACGTTGCTCCGGGCATGACGCCCATCGAATCGGTAAATGACGGTCAACTTTAGCTGTTAGCGAACGAGTTCGCATCCACAGTGGCGACAGTGGCGTTCGAGAACCTCTCAAGCGCTCCGATCAATATACATCTCGAAGTGATGAATGTTCTCTGTCTCGAAAAGTTTCTTTACACGATTAGGTGAGTTCGATTCGATAGAAACGTCTGCGCCACATGCCGAATCTTGCAACTTACAGATTGCTCTCCGTCATTGCGGCATAGGTAAGTGTGCGTACTTCGCGGCGCACCGGATACGTGCTGGACGGCATGAGTTGCGTTAGGAAGATGCCGATGAGCTGCTCGCGCGGATCGATCCAAAACAACGTACTCGCCATGCCGCCCCAAGTGTACTCGCCGTTGGAGCCGAGAATCTGCGTGCGGGGTTGATCGACGGTGACGGCGAATCCGAGACCGAAGCCGACGCCGTTGTAAGTGGCTTCGCTGAACAACGACCGCGAAAGTTGTGGCAGGTCTTTATTGTCCGGCAGATGATTGCTGGTCATCAGTTGCAAGGTTTTGGGACTTACGTAGCGCACGCCGTCGAGTTCGCCGCCGTTCAAACACATGCGGCAGAAACGCAAGTAGTCCGCCGCCGTTGAGACTAAACCGGCACCACCGGAATAAAACGTCGGCGCTCGCAGATACGAACTTTTAATCGGGTCGTCTTGTAACTTCATCTTGCCGTCCGCCGTGGCTGAATAACACGCCGCGAATCGCGACACTTTGTCGGCGGGTAGATGAAAGTCGGTATCGACCATTTGCAAAGGTTTCAATATTCGATCGCGAACGAAATCGGGAAAGCTCATGCCGGAAATCTTGCCGACTAAATAACCCAATACATCCGTCGAGACGCCGTAATTCCACGCCGTGCCGGGCGAGAATTCCAGCGGCAGCGTCGCGAGGTTGACAATCATGTCGTCAAGCGTCGTATCGTTTTCGAACTCGCCGATCTTGAGTTTGCGATACGCGGCATCGACATTGGTTCGCATCTGAAAACCATAAGTGAGGCCTGAGGTGTGACGCAACAAATCGACAATTAGCATCGGGCGTTGCGGGCGTTCGGTGCGGAACATACCGTGTACGCCGCCGACGTACACGCCGAGATCGCGCCACGCCGGAATAAAGCGATGCACGGGATCGTCGAGCGCGACGAGGCCTTCTTCAACCAGCATCATGAAAGCGATGCTGGTGATCGGTTTGGTCATCGAGTAGATGCGATAGATCGCGTCCTCGGTTGCCGCGCGCTTGCGCTCGACATCCATCGCGCCGAGTGTCGTTTGGTACACGAGTTCGCCGCGCCGCGCGATCAGTACTTGCGCACACGGAAGTTTGCCGGCATCGATATAACGCTCGTTCAAGAAGCGATCGATATTTTTTAGGCGCGACGACGAAAAGCCGAGCGACTCGGGGCGAGCGGACATCGTGGAACTCCAGGATTTATGCCGAAGACGGCAACGCGTCATTCTAACGTGTCAATAACGTCACACAACGTCTTAATGACGATATCGATGGCGATTTGCTGCGGCATCGCCGATTTAGCTCGTTGCGACTTGAGTAGCTAATGATCGCGCGAGTAGTTCATAATCGCGCCGCTCAAGAATAAGACCTGAGAAAATAAAACCAGAGAACTAAAGGTTATTGCCATGCAATTTCTTTCCGCCCTCATGCCTCGCGAGGGGCAGTTCTTCGATCTGTTCAATAAACATGCGGACCTGCTCGTGTCCGGCGCGAAAGCAATGTCCAGCCTGCTGCAAAATTATAACGACATCAGTGGTCGTGAAGCGTGGATCTCGAAAATCGAACAGTTCGAACGCGCGGCCGATCGCGTCACGCACGATACTGTCGCGTTGCTACACTCCACGTTCGTGACTCCGCTGGATCGCGACGATATTCATCGATTAATTTCGCGCATGGACGACATTTTGGATCTGATTCAAGACGCGGCCGAATCGCTGCTGCTGTACGACATTCAGAAGATCACGCCGGAAGCGCTGCATTTGGCGAACCTTCTGGAAATTTGCTGCGATCGCGTTCACGACGCCGTGAGCTTGCTTAGATCGATGGATAACGCGCCGCAAATTCTCAAACTCGCGCATGACATCGACCAGCTCGAATCGGATGCGGATCGCGTCATGCGCTCGGCCATATCGAAACTCTTCCGCGAAGAAAGCGATGTGCGACAGGTGATTAAGCTTAAGGCCGTATACGAGTTGCTCGAAACTGCCACCGACAAATGTCAGGATGTCGCGAATGTTATCGAAGGCGTTGTAATCGAGAATGCATGATGGATCCGAATAGCATCGGCTTTGTCACGCTGGTCTCGTTGGTGATATTGGCGTTGCTGTTCGATTTTATGAACGGCTTTCACGATGCGGCCAACTCCATTGCCACTGTCGTATCGACGGGCGTACTCAAACCGTATCAGGCCGTCATTTGGGCTTCGTTTTTCAATGTGGTCGCAATCACGTTATTCGAATTGAAAGTTGCGGCGACGGTGGGCAAGGGCATTGTGTCGCCGGAGTTCGTCGATCAACACGTGATCTTCGGCGCGCTATTCGGCGCGATCATGTGGAATATCGCCACCTGGTATTACGGCATCCCGTCGAGTTCATCGCACGCGCTCATCGGCGGATTGATCGGCGCGACCGTTGCGAAAGCCGGCACCGGACCTTTGCTTGCGCCGGCAATTATCAAGACAGCCATCTTTATTTTTCTCTCGCCGTTGATCGGTTTTATTTTGGGCGCGTTCATTATGATTTTGGTGTCCTGGATATTTTTTCGCACGCCGCCGCGCAAGGTCGATAAATGGTTTCGAAGTCTGCAATTGCTGTCGTCCGCGTTGTACAGCATCAGCCACGGTCTGAACGACGCGCAAAAGACAATGGGCATCATCTGGCTGTTGTTGATTACCGCGGGAGTGAGTACCGCAGCGGATCGACCACCCAATTGGGTGATCTATAGTTGCTTCGCCGCGATGGGCCTTGGTACTTTATTCGGCGGATGGCGCATCGTGAAGACGATGGGCCAACGCATCACGAAACTAAAACCCGTCGGCGGATTTGCCGCCGAGACCGGCGGTGCGATGACGCTGCTGATGGTCTCGCTGTTTGGCATTCCGGTGTCCACAACGCACACGATCACCGGTGCCATTGTGGGCGTTGGCTCGGCGACACGAGCCCGCGCGGTTCATTGGGGCGTCGCGCAAAATATTGTGATCGCGTGGGTGCTGACGATTCCCGCCGCAGCGTTGATGGCAGCCGCAGGTTGGAAGCTCGGCGTACTGCTGTGGTGAGTTCGAGTCGCGCTTCGATTTGTGTCGAGTAACGCGCTGTGATGCAATTTGTTCCACCGCGTTTGTTGCGCAACGCGCACTTGCAATCTGTCCTGCCGAGCCTGAAGTGGCGGCGCTTCATGTTGTCGCGCCGCGCACAGCCGATGCTCGCTGCTTCGCGCGAATACATTCTCGATTGCGGCGACGGCGTGCGACTCATGGGTTTGCATTCCGCGCACGCTGTTGCGTCCGACGCATTACCGCGTGCGATGGTGCTCCTGATGCACGGTTGGGAAGGCAGCGCCGATTCTCTTTATGTTTTGTCGCTGGCCAGTTTCCTGTACGACCAAGGTTACGATGTCTTTCGCCTCAACTTTCGCGATCATGGTCAGACACATCATTTAAATCGCGACATCTTTCATTCGTGTCGTATCGCCGAAGTGGTTGGCGCGGTGCGCGCGGTGCAGGATAAATTTTCGCCGTCGAGTTTGAGTCTCGCGGGATTTTCGTTGGGCGGCAATTTTGCATTGCGTATTGCCGCGCGCGCTCCGCAGGCTGGTATTCGATTGCATCGAGCCATTGGGATTTGTCCGGTGCTCAGTCCGCGTCGCACGCTCGATGCATTGCAAGCCGGATGGTTCGTGTACGAAAAATATTTCGTCTATAAATGGAAGAACTCGCTGCGTTTGAAGCAGAAACATTTTCCCGAACACTTCGATTTTCGGGAAATCTTGCGCCTCGACAATCTTCACGACATGACCGATGTGCTGGTACGCGAACACAGCGAGTATCCCGATCTGGCGACTTATTTGGATGGCTACGCGATCGTTGGCGACGTGTTGTCCGATCTGACAGTGGAGAGTCACATTGTGTTGGCAGCGGACGATCCGATCATTCCGGCGCGCGATGCGGTGGAATTGGCGAAATCGCCGAACTTGCGAGTCGATATCATGCCGCACGGCGGGCATTGTGGATTTTTCGACAATTTCGCTCGTGAAAGCTGGGCGGATCGGATGATTGCGCGGATCTTGCGTGGCCAGCAATAGCGAGCCAATAACAGCGAGCCAGCAACAGTGAGCTAGCCGCGCTTCGCGTTTCTCTTCTCTTCGAATTTCACCACTGGCGTGCCGCTGGTCACCGCCATCTCGCCATCGACTACAGCGCCGGTTTCGATTGCGATGGTCTTGGCGCGAATGGTGCCGCGGATGCGCGCGGTCTTGCGAATCTCTAAGCGTTCGGTGACGTGTATGTCGCCGACCAATTCGCCGCACAGAACGGCGGTGCTAGTTTGCAAATTGCCTTGCCAATAGCCGTCTTCGGCCAAAGTAAGCGAACCACCGACGGTTGCATTACCCAGCACACGACCCGCAACTACCAAATCGGCAGCGCACTTAATTGCGCCTTCGAGTTCGGTGCCGGCTCCAACGAGTGTCGGCGTTGCCGTTGTGCGGTCCATCAATCGGCGTCGTGGTTGATCGTTCATGCGGTATTTCCTTAGGGATAAGGATGTGCACGGTTGCGCGGGATTGAGATAGTACAGGTTCTTGCATCGGGTCTGCTGTCCCGTACTCGCGACAGAGTGACAGAGCGACTGACAAAATGCGTCAGCTTTCCGCTGCCGCAGCAACGATAAGTCGATGATTTCGCTGTCTTGCTTCTTGGCACATGCCTTGCAATTCCCGAAAGCAACGAAGTAACGATTGAAGAGACGAAAATGCGAGCAGCAAAAATTATTGCCTTGTTAATTTCCGAGCCGCGTGCAGCGCGAATCGACGGCTCTCGATCGGAATTCGACAGCGACGCTAATACCGCGACGGCATTAGTGCGCGACGATCAAGGCCGCATGTCGTTGCGTCCCTTCACCCGCGACTTGACGCGCGAAATGCCGTTCGCAGAGCAAGTGATGACGACGGGATGCTTTCGTCGCGGCAAAGAGATCATCGATCCGGTCACGCGCGAAGTGATGGGTTATGAGATGGAGATGATTTCCGATCCCGAGATGCAGATGTCGACCGCGCGTTTACAACTCGGCTATTGAAAATCGCCATCTAGCGAAGCTCAGTCGCCAAAAAGCCGGCCAAGCAATCAAAGTTTATGCATTGAACCTCTCTAACTTTCCCCAGACGATCGAATTGGCGATCGAATTGAGGTTCGCTTTATGCGCTGCCGCGCTTTCTTCCCAGCCGGCGGCGCTTTTTTTTGAGCGCTGACTTTACCGGGCCCCATTTGCCGTCCCGGTCATTGTTAAATCACCATTGCGAATCGTTCGCATTTGCGTTACGATCTAGTTCGTCGAATGTCAGGCAAGTCGGTCTAGAGAGTTGACGCAATGCGAAGCCTTGGGTATGCGGTAATTTTAGGAATCGTCGGTCTGGGCGCGGACTGTGCGAGCGTGCGTGCCGCGCAGCCGACGGAATACCGATTGATTATTCAGAGCCATCTCTTTTCGCCGGCAGTGCTCGACGTTCCGGCCGGAATAAAGATTCGACTCATCGTCGAGAATCGCGATGCGTCCGCGGAAGAGTTCGAGAGCTACGATCTCAATCGCGAAAAAATCGTCGCCGGAAAATCATCCATCGTCGTGTTCATCGGCCCGCTGAAGGCCGGCAGCTATAAATATTTCGGCGACTTCAATCAAGACTCGGCCAACGGCCGGATCGTCGCCAAATAACAGGACCAACCGGAATACCGCCATGCTCGGTTCCGCCATTATCGTTTTGCGCGAAACACTCGAAGCCGCATTGGTGATCGGGATTTTGTTTGCGGCTGTCGGTTCGATTGCGCGCGCGAAGCACTGGATCGCTGCCGGCATTGCGGCGGGATTGGTCGGCGCAGGCGTTGTGGCGCTTTTTGCAGAGGCGATTGCCTCCGCGTTAGCCGGCGCAGGACAGGAATACTTCAACGCCAGCGTTCTCTTTCTCGCCGCCGCGATGCTGACGTGGCATCAAATCTGGATGAAGTCGCACGGCCGCGAGTTGGCGAAGGATTTGCGCGCAACCGGCGAGCAAGTGAGTAGCGGCAATTCCTCGCTCGCGGCGGTCGGTCTGGTTGTCGCGCTCGCGGTGATGCGCGAAGGATCGGAAGTGGTGTTGTTTCTGTACGGTATCGCGATCGGCGGCGCCGACGGCCGCGGAATTTTCATCGGCGGTTTGTTGGGTCTCGGCGGCGGTGTCGTTCTGGGTGTGCTTATTTACTCGGGACTCGCGCGCATTCCGCAGCAACGCTTGTTCGCGATCACCGGATGGTTGCTCACTTTGTTGGCTGCCGGCATGGCGAGCCAAGGCGCGCAGTACTTAACGCAAGTCGGGATGCTGCCTGCGTTGGTCGATCCACTTTGGAATACCTCGTCTTGGTTGCCCGAGCATCAGCCGATCGGGCAGCTATTGCATGTGTTGATTGGCTACAACGAAAGACCTTCTGGAGTGCAAATGTTGTTCTTTGTTTTGACCATCGTCGTCGTCGTCGCAATGACTGCTTGTCTTGAACGACGTCGACGACAGCCCGCAATTGCGCTCTCAATTATTCCTTCCGTCGCTATCACGATCATTGCCGGCATGACGTTGAGTGATACTGCCCACGCGTCGCACAAGGTTTACTCACCCATCGTCGAACAAGGGGAATACGCGATCGAATTGCGTGGTCATGTCAATCTCGACGGCGACGCGGTGAATCGAACGCAACAGTACAAAGCCGAATTCGAGCATGCCCCCACGGCGCGGTGGTTAACTGAACTCGTCGGCGAATTCGAGAACGAATCCGGCGAGTCGCTGAAGGCCAGCGCCATCGAATGGGAAAATATTTTCCAGCTAACCGAGCAAGGCGAACATTGGTTGGATTTTGGCGTGCTGGGAGAATACTCGCGCGAACTTAGCAACGGCGCGCGCGACAAGATTGCGCTCGGTGCGCTGTTCGAAAAATCGCTCGGTTCGCAGATCGTCAATCTCAATCTCACGGCCGAACGGCAACTCGGCGGCGCGGAACAAACCGAACTGGGATACGTATTTCGTTGGCGTTGGCGTCGTTCGCAGGCGTTCGAGCCGGGAATCGAAATCTTCGGCGAATTGGGCGACGCCAAACATCTGCGATCGTTCGCTGATCAAGTCCACAGCATCGGACCAGGATTCGCCGGCAGCCGCTCGTTGCGATCCGGCCGCAAACTTCGCTACGAAGCCGCTTATCTCTTCGGGTTATCCCGCGCCGCGCCGAACGGCACACCGCGTCTACAAATTGAATACGAATTTTGATGGATGGTCGTTTCTTCGCGTCAGTCGTCACCGCGTTTGCATCTACTTACGATGCACAACCACTGCCCGCCATCGTTTCAAGTTTCGCGCACGCGCCACTCGGCTTCGCGTTCGCGGTTCCGCTTGCATGACATTGGTGGTGCATCGGCCGCCGACTCCGGCGCACATTAGCGTCGGCTATGACGCCTTAAGTCTCCATCCATTGACGGACCCGATTCGGTCTGTAATATGAAGCTCGTTCCGACGGGCCGAGTGGGTTCCGATCAAGGCTTGAATCGATAGATGCTGCGGGTGTGCCGTTCTGCAAGGCGTACCAAAGATTGGCCGGGTGTGTATCGAACCCCCAGTCGCCGCACGAGATGCTTTCTGAATCAATGACTTGTGAGGGCTGGGCAGTGCAGCCATGGCTAGACGCTCCTGCGCAAAACGATGCAGCTAGGGCGCGATTAGCTGTCTGCGTCCACCGCGTAGAGTGCGTCATTAGCGTCCGCGCCGCCGTCGAACGCAGTCGAAGTTATGTTGCCATGTGCGCACGACTCGTCAAACGCCGAGGCTCGAGTGCACCCAGTGGCAAAGCAAGGGGCCGAGCCAAAATAGGGCCAAATTTGGTTTGAGTTGGATGACATCTATGCAAAGCAACGACCTCAATAAGGAACCGGTTGGTAACTGGGTTGGCTCCGAACCCGCGAACTTGGGACCACCCAAGAAGCAAGGTCTATACGATCCCGCTTTCGAACACGATGCCTGCGGTGTTGGTTTTGTGGTCGATATTAAAGGCCGCAAGTCGCACAAATTGCTGGAGCAAGGCATTCAAGTGCTGCGCAACTTGGATCATCGCGGCGCGTGTGGATGCGAAGTTAACACCGGCGACGGTGCCGGCGTGCTGCTGCAAATGCCGCACAAGTTTATTGCCGATGTCTGCAAGAAAGCGCGCATTGCATTGCCGCCGCCGGGACAGTACGGCAGCGGATTGGTGTTCCTACCGCGCAATCCCACCAAGCGTCGCAAGCTAGAAGAACGTTTCGAACAAGTCGTGCGTAGTGAAGGACAAACCCTGCTCGGATGGCACACGGTGCACACCGACAACTCGATGTTGGGTGAAACGGCAAAGTCCGCTGAGCCTTTTATTCGTCAAGTATTTATCGGTTGTGGGTCCGACATCACCGACGAAGCGGCGCTGGAACGCAAGCTCTATGTAATTCGCAAGCGCGCCTACAGCGAAATTCGCGCCTCCACGATCGATGGCGCGGAGTTTTGGTATTTACCGAGTTTGTCGTGCAAGACCTTTGTCTACAAAGGCATGTTGCTCACCGAGCAGCTCGATCAATATTTTTCGGAACTGAAAAATCCGTTGATGGAAACCGCCATCGCACTGGTGCACTCGCGCTTCTCGACCAATACCTTTCCAAGCTGGGATCGTTCTCATCCGTATCGCTACATCGCGCACAACGGCGAGATCAACACACTGCGCGGCAATTTAAATTGGATGCGCGCGCGCGAATCGCTTTTCCAGTGCGAGTTATTCGGCGAAGACATGAAAAAAATTCCGCCGATCATCAATCCCAATGGCTCCGACTCGGCGATGTTCGACAACACGCTGGAATTGTTGGTGCTATCGGGTCGCTCGCTCGTGCACTCGATGATGATGATGATTCCCGAACCGTGGTCGAACCACGAAACCATGGACGATCAAAAGCGCGCGTTCTATCAATATCACTCCTGCTTGATGGAGCCTTGGGACGGACCGGCGGCGATTGCCTTCACCGACGGCAAACAAATCGGCGCGATCTTGGATCGCAATGGCTTGCGTCCTTCGCGTTACTACGTCACCAAGGACGATCTAGTGGTGATGGCGTCCGAAGCGGGCGTACTCAATATTCCTGCCGATCAAATTTTGCTTAAAGGCCGTCTGCAACCGGGACGCATGTTCCTAGTCGACACCGAACAAGGTCGGATTGTCGATGACGACGAGATCAAACATTCCATCGCCAACGAGCGACCTTATCGACAATGGCTCAACGATCACTTGGTGCATCTCGATCAGTTGCCGACCGCGCCAGAAGTGCCGCAGCCCGATCACGACACGCTGCTGCATCGACAGATCGCGTTCGGCTACACCTATGAAGATCAACGAGTGGTATTAACTCCGATGGCGCGCGATGGCGTCGAAGCTACGGGTTCGATGGGTAACGACACGCCGTTGGCCGCGTTGTCAAACAAACCGCGCATGCTGTACGACTATTTCAAGCAGTTGTTCGCACAGGTTACTAATCCGCCGATCGATTGTATTCGCGAGGAAATCATTACCTCCGCCGAAGTGCGTTTGGGATCGGAAGGAAACTTGCTCAATCCGCAACCCTCCGACTGCCGCCGCTTAGAGCTTAAGTGGCCGATTCTCACCAACGAAGAACTGGCGAAAGTTCGACGCATGGATTTGCCGGGATTTAAAGTCGGCGTGGCCTCAATTCTTTTCCGTGTGGCGCGCGGCGAATTGGGTCTAACCAAATCGATGGAAGATCTCTGCGCTCAAGTGCAACGCATGGTGAAGGACGAAGAAGTAAGCGTCATTGTCCTCAGCGATCGCGGCGTCAATCGCGAATTCGCCGCCATTCCCGCACTGCTCGCCGCGGCCGGCGTGCATCACTTCTTGATTCGCGAAGGATTGCGCACACGCGTGAGTCTCGTGCTGGAAACCGGCGACGCGCGCGAAGTGCATCACTTCGCGTTGCTGATCGGTTACGGTTGCTCGGCGATCAATCCGTATCTCGCGTTCGAAACCATCGACGGCATGATTCGCGACGGCATGCTCGTCAATGTCGATCACAAAGTGGCCTGCAAAAATTTGGTGAAGGCCGCATCGAAGGGCGTGGTGAAAGTCATGTCCAAGATGGGTATCTCCGCCGTGCAGAGCTATTGCGGCGCGCAGGTGTTCGAAGCCGTGGGACTGTGTCAGGAAGTGATCGACGAATATTTTTCGTGGACGCCTTCGCGCATCGGCGGCATCGGTATGGACGTGATCGCGCAAGAAGTGCTATCGCGACATCACGATGCGTTCCCAAAGCGCGAAGTGAACGGTCACACCTTGCCGGTCGGCGGTCAGTATCAATATCGTCACGACGGCGAGTTTCATTTGTTCAATCCCGAATCGATTCATCGCCTGCAAAAAGCAGTGCGAACGGGCAGCTATCAAACCTACAAGTCGTACGCCGCTCTGATCGACAATCAAGGCAAGAATCTCTGCACACTGCGCGGATTGCTTGATTTCAAGACCGGCGATGCGATTCCAATTGAAGACGTGGAGCCGGTCGAATCCATCATGAAGCGCTTCAAAACCGGCGCGATGTCGTACGGTTCGATCAGTAAAGAAGCGCACGAAACGCTTGCGATCGCGATGAATCGCATCGGCGGCAAGAGCAACACCGGTGAAGGCGGCGAAGATCCGGAACGCTTCATTCCGCTGCCGAACGGCGATTCGAAAAACTCTGCGATCAAACAAGTTGCCTCGGGACGCTTTGGCGTGACCAGCGAATACTTAGTCAGTGCAAAAGAATTGCAGATCAAGATGGCGCAAGGCGCAAAGCCGGGTGAAGGCGGGCAATTGCCCGGCACGAAAGTCTATCCGTGGATTGCGAAGACGCGACACACTACCGCGGGCGTGGGTTTGATTTCACCGCCGCCGCATCACGA
>JAYTQU010000200.1:0-3034 GCA_043746555.1 Pseudomonadota bacterium
TATGACGAACCCTTCGGCAATTCGTCGGCGGTGCCGACACTCATGTGCGCACGCAACGCCGCAGCGGACGGAGTCAAAGCCATGCTGGCGGGCGATGGCGGCGATGAACTGTTTGCCGGTAACGAACGCTACGCCAAGCAGAAATTGTTCGACTACTACGCGCGCGTCCCGCAGTGGTTGCGCGGTTCGCTGATCGAGCCGTTCGCCTACGGAATCGCTCAACGCGCGCCGCGAACACCGCTTTGGAAAGTCTATCGTTACGTCGACCAAGCGAAACAATCGGCGGCGACGCGCATGGTAGAAGTCTTCGGACATTTGCAAGGCATGGCGCCGGAATTTATTTTTCACGCCGATCTGTTGCGCGAACTCGACATCGATCGACCGCAACGCGAGCTCATGGAATATTTCGACTCGGCACCGGCCGAATCGAATCTCGACAAAATGTTGTATCTGGATTGGAAGATCACGCTCGCGGACAACGATCTGCGCAAGGTCAATCGCATGTGCGAGTTGGCGGGCGTCGCCGTTCACTATCCGATGCTCGACGATGAATTGGTGGAAATGTCGACGCGCATCGAACCGCATCTTAAGTTGCGCGGATTGCGGCTTCGAGAATTCTACAAACAATCGTTTGCGTCGTTCCTACCGCGCGCCATCATCGATAAAACGAAACACGGATTCGGATTGCCTTTCGGCGAGTGGTTGAAAACCGACCCGCGGTTGCACTCGATTACATACGCCGCGCTTAATCGAACCAAGGAACGAGCGATATTTCGTCCCGAATTTATCGATCACTTATTGGAAGCGCACCGGGTCGGACACGCCTCCTATTACGGCAGTATGGTGTGGTCGCTACTCATGCTGGAATTGTGGTTGCAAGAGCACGAGTTATCGGGCTAATCCGCTACGCTCGCTGCGTTTGCCGATCGCGGTAAGCGCGCCACAAATCGATTTGAAAACGACGCAGGGACTTCGCCCACGGCGCGACTCGCGACAATTGTGCGAAGTCGCTATGCGAATCGGCGAATCCCCACGCTGTGGAAACCGCTGCACGAAAACCCATGCGTCGCACCATTGCCACGTGACGAGCATCGTAGTCGCGCCCCGGTCGGCCATTCGGATACGCAAAGAACTCCACCGGTTCACGCAACAAGTCCTGCAGACGTTCGCGCCCCACCGCAATCTCGTCCTCGGCAATCTTATCGTCGGTCACTTTCAGGATTGGATGCGAAACAGTGTGAGCGCCGATAGTCATGCCGGCCGCGCGCAATTCGCAAACCTGAGCCGATGTCATCATGAGTTCGCCGAGCGATTCGGCTTTGCTGCGCGCAACAAGTTCGTCGGCGATCGCTTGACGCTCTTGTTGCGGCAAATGCTTGATGCGGTCCAACACATTGTCGATGCTCTTGCGTCGCGCTGAAGTATCCGAGAGATCCAAAACGCCGAGCCCTCGTTCGCTTACGTCCATCGTCGGTCCGGACGCGATGCGCAAACTCTCGATCACGCGGTCGTTCCACATCGACCCACCGTCGAGAAAACCGGTTGCGACAAAGAACGTGGCGGTAAGACCATGGCGTTGCAATATAGGCAATGCGACTTCGCGATTATCGCGATAGCCGTCGTCAAACGATATACACACGGCACGCGGCGGGAGTTTTTGCGTCGCAAGCAGTTCGACCGCTTCGGGTAACGACAACACATTAAATTCTTCGGCGAGCATTCGTGCTTGCGCGTCGAAGCGCCGCGCATCCACTACGTCCGGGAACAGCTCGTCAACGGCCGGTAGAACGCGGTGATAGGTCAAGACTAGAAGTCGCGCTTGACCTTTGCTGCTCGAAAATTCGTCGCCAAGCCAATTGCGAAGACTGCGCATCAAATCGCTCGCGCGTGCGTGTTAACGACTGGTACAACCGAGGGTTCCGTCGCCGCTTTAACAGTTCGAGTCACGATAGCGAACAGGACTACGATCATCGCCATCATGTGATACGGCAGATCGAAATACGCCAATCCCAGAAATGCACCGCCGACCGCGAAGCCGGCGAGACTCACTTGTAGCATCGCCGCCAAATCGCGCGCCCACAGTAAATCTTCGCGCCCGCGCGCCACACGCATTACTCGACTGGCCATCACCATAGCGGATACCGCCATCGCCAGGTAGAGCGTCAATCCTAGATAACCGTGCTCGCCGAGCACCTGGAAATAGATGCTGTGAGCATCATGAAAGTCTTTTGGATTGGGTGCGAAACGCTGAAACAAATCCGGCGTAAAAACGTTAAATCCGCCGCCGACAAACGGATGATCGCTTGCGATTCGAGCGGCGAAGTTCCACGCGTTGATGCGCCCCAGCGCAGATCCATCTTGTTCGTACGATCCGATCGTGTCCATTCGAGCAAACCAGGCGCTGGGCATGAAAACTAATGCGCCGGCAACCACCACAACCAACGGAATCAAAGTGGCGAACTTTCGTCGGCCGCGCAACCACAGGAGCGTTACCATCGCCGCACCGCCGAGCAGCGCGCCACGCGAATAAGATCCCAACACCGCAAAGGCGCTCAATGCCATTGCGCCACCCAAACATCGACGCAACCACACCCGAGTTTCCCGCAATTGCAAATACCGCATAAGCGGAATAACAATCAGCAGCGCCAACGCCAATTCGTTATTACCTTCGATAAAACTATCTTTCGGCCCCCACACTCGATAGTTACCGCCCGTGGCCAATACGAAGAGCCCGCCCTTTACTCCATAGAATCCGATCGACACGACCACCGTCCAAATTAGCCATTCCATTTGGCGTCGATTTCCGATCAGGAGCAACGTGAACAAGATCATGATCTGAATCTTGATAGCGCGCTCCCATTGAACATTCGCTTCCAGCGGGTTGAGCGCGGACAACGTGGTAATGCACATCCACACAACCCAGAGAAACCAAAAGAAAGTGACGCTATTGATCGGCAGCGGCTGACGATATTTCGAAAATGCCGTCGCAACGATGGTAGTCAGCGCGGTAACCATCACGAAAGGAAAGTGGCTC
>JAYTQU010000201.1:0-5435 GCA_043746555.1 Pseudomonadota bacterium
AGTCACGCAGGATTGGCGTTACCGATTTTCTCGGCAACCGACATCCTCAGAACGTTCTTCCCAAAAATAAATAAAATGCCGACTCACCGGTCGTATTACTCCCGGCCGCAAAATAGACCGGGCCGAGAATGGTGTCGGCGCCAAGAAAGAGGCTGCCGTTCTTGCTCATATTACTGAAGCCGACATCGCCGCGACGTTGCCAAACATTGCCGGCTTCGAGCGACAATCCCGCATACAAAGGCACGTCGAACACGCCGGAACCGCCGTTACTGATTTTGCGGTAATAGATGAATCTGCCGATGCCGTAATTTGGCCCGGATAATGCGCCGGCGCGCAGGCCAGATAAATTTAGAAAGCCACCGAGAGTGAAATAATCCTGTGCGTAGTCTGGTTGATTCAACGTCGAGCCCGCGTCCGCGGAAACAATAAACGTGTGCTTGCCGAACGAACGCGCGAATAAATTCCTGACTTCGATACGGTCGGAATTGCGGTCCGACCCGGCGTCGGTCCTCTGCCCCAACCACTTGAATTCGAATTGTTCGCCGTCGCGGGGGAAGAACACGCTATCGATCTGATCGAATGTAAGTCGCACAAAGTAGCCGCCGCTGTCGAAACTTGTCGCCGGCAACGAAGGATCGCCGATACGTACGCGCGAACTGCCCGCGCCGCGAAACAGTCCCGCGCGCCACTCGCCCCACTTGCCGAGTTCGCGACCGAAGTCGACTCCGGACTCGTATTCGCGAAGTCGGTATTCGGTAATGCGATCGTTTGCATCATGCACTTCGAGATTGCGTATCTCCGCGCCGAGATGCGGTGAAAAGAAATAGCGATGACCGAAACCAAGCGGTTGATAAAATTCCGAATAGGCAAGCGGGTGATCGCCGATTTGCAAGTCCGTCAACCATTCGCCGCCGAGTTGGTTGAGTTCCGTCGCGATGAATCGTGTGGCAACGTTATAGCGGCTATTGCCTTCGAAGTCGTCCTCGATGTTGAGACCGAAGCGCAGATAGTTGGGACCCCAGCTTTTTCTGCGCAAATGAAATTCTATTCCTGTGCGATCTTGATCTTCGACTACCGTGTAATCGACCGACTCGAACAGATCGAGTGCATACAAATCCGCAAGATGGCTTTCGACCAGGGCTTTGTCGAGCGGTTTGCCGACAACGTCATTCATGGTTTCGTCGATCATCTTTTGGTAACGATGCGCGCCTGCATCGACGCGGACGAAGTCGATCGTCGGCAGCGCAGCGCTGCGCGGATTGCGCGCGGCAAGATACTGTCGGTAGTTTTCCGGCGTGACCGATAAGGAAGCCAAGCGGTCGCCGGCCGCGCGCGTCGCGATTTCACCCTCGGCGATAGCCTTGGAGACTTGTGTAAAGTCCGTGTTGCGGAATATGCCGAGCTTCGGATCTATGACGATGTCTCGCTTATGGAGCAGCGCTCGCTGCTCATCGGTGCGCGAGCGCATCATGATCGCGAGCGTTTGCAATGCTATTTCCAGCGGCGAGTTTAGTTGCTTGCGCGAAAACAGCGGCGTGCTCACATCCACAACGATCAGCACATCGACGTTCATTGCTTGTGCGACGTCTATGGGAAGATTCTCGACTAAGCCACCGTCTACCAACAGCCGTCCTTCGCGTTCGGTCGGAATAAAAGCCCCCGGTACAGACACACTGGCACGCATCGCCGTGACGAGATCTCCCGAGCGCATCACGACCGGTTCGCCGGTTTCCAAATCTGTCGCAATCGCGCGAAATGGAATCGGCAGGTCGTCGAAATTTCGAATCGCGCCCACGCGCAGTGTCGCGGCGCGCAAGACTTGAGAAAGCTTCTGGCCTTGAATCAATCCCTTCGGTAATTTGAATCCGTCGCGACCGATGCCAAGCGAATAACGAACCAGAAAATTACTGTCGTCTTGTTTGCGTCGAAATCCTAAATCGCGACGCGGAAGTCGATCGGAGAATGCGTCTTGCCAATCGACCGTGAGTAGTAAATGTTCGATTTCCGTCGCCGACATGCCGGACGCGTACAGACCGCCCACGACCGCGCCCATGCTGGTGCCGGCGATCGCATCGATGGGAATATGCAGCTCTTCGAGAACTTTGAGCACGCCGACATGCGCTTCGCCGCGCGCACCGCCGCCGCTCAACACCAAACCGATTCGCGGCCGCGCACTTTCTTCGGCGGCGTTTGAACCGAATGACAACATGCACATTACAATGGCCAGTAGGGCAAGCGGAGCAAGCGAAAAAAGGACTCGTGCTGTTCTTGGCATGTGTACAGACTAACTCATTCGATAGCGGGGAAGAAATGCGACGATTGAAACTCGACCGCCTAAGCGTTTCGCGACGGCTGTTTCGCGCCCCGCTTTTTGCATTGCTCGGCGTGGGCGTTTTAGTTGTTGGAGCCCGGTTCGACGCCGCGGCAGCCGATAATCCCGACGATATCGATACGTCACCCTGGAGTTGGTATGGCGGCGATCCCGGCGGCACGCGATCGTCGGATCTTCAGCAGATCGATCGCAAAAACGTTTCGCAACTGCAAATTGTCTGGACCTATCGTACCGGCGAACTCGGCAAAAACTTTGCGCGCGCGGATAAAATGGCGTTCGAGGCAACGCCGATACTAATCGACGGTCTGCTTTACTTCAGTACGCCCACCGATATCGTAATTGCGATCGACGCCGCAAACGGTCGGGAGCGCTGGCGTTACGATCCGCGTATTGCACGTAATTCCCAGTATTCCGAGGCGACATCGCGCGGGGTATCGTTCTGGAGCGAGCGCTCGGCAAAGAGCAACCAACCTTGCGCGTTGCGTATTTTCGTCGGCACGCTCGACGCCCGACTCATCGCTATGGACGGCCGAACGGGCAAACCTTGCGCCGATTTCGGCCAAGGTGGAAGCGTCGATCTCGCGCCAGGCGCGCGCGTATTGAATCGCAGCGAATATCTGGTCACCTCGCCGCCTGCCATCTACGGCGATCTCGTCATCACGGGTGCGGCGGTCGGCGACAATCGTGCCGTGACGTTACCGCGCGGCATAGTGCGAGCATTCGATGTACATAGCGGTGCGTTGCGATGGAGTTTTGATCCGATTCCCACCGACGCGGTACAAGCAGTCAAACACGGCTGGCAGCCGGAGCAGGCAAAAATAACCGGCGCGGCGAATGCATGGTCGGTGCTCTCAGTCGATCTCGCACGCGGTCTTATCTACGTTCCGACCGGTTCGGCGAGTCCGGATTTTTTTGGCGGCATGCGCGTCGGCGACAACGCTTACGCAAACTCGTTGGTGGCGCTGCGCGCAAAAGACGGCAGCGTTGCGTGGTCCCGCCAGTTCGTACATCACGATTTATGGGATTACGATCTTGCCGCACAACCCGCGCTGGTCGATTTAGAACGCGATGGCAATACAATTGAGGCCGTCGTGCAAGCGACCAAGATGGGCACGTTGTTCGTCCTCGATCGCGAAACCGGCGAACCGATCAACGAGATAATCGAACGCGCCGTCCCGCCTTCGCACGTGCCGGAAGAGCATGCGTCGCCAACACAACCCTTCACGACAACGCCACCGTTGACGTCACATGCCGCGATCACCGCCGACGATGCATGGGGTCTCACGTTTTACGATCGCGGCAAGTGTCGAGATTTGCTTCGTTCGTTGAAGTCCGACGGTATCTTCACGCCGCCTAGCACCGAGCCGACGCTTGAATCTCCAGGCTACGCGGGCGGTGTTAATTGGGGCAGTATTGCGTTCGACGGCGAACGACAAATCGTGGTTGCGGCCGTGAATCATTTGCCGATGGTGGTGCGCTTGGTGCCGCGCGATTCGCAATCGAATGCAATAGGATTGCCCGGATCGATTTCGACGGAGCGCGCACCGATGGACGGCACCCCGTATCGTCTGCAACGGGGTATTTTGCTTTCGCCCTTCGGCCTACCTTGCACTGCGCCTCCGTGGGGTACGCTCGCGGCCGTGGACATGCAACGCAATACGCTGCTATGGCAGGTGCCGCTCGGTTCGACCAAAGATTTCACTCCGTGGTTTATTCCCGCGCGTGCGATCGGCATGCCCAATATGGGCGGACCGATCGTCACGGCATCCGGATTGATTTTTGTAGCGGCGGCGACTGACAATTATTTGCGTGCATTCAACATCGCTACTGGCCGAGAATTGTGGAAGGGACGATTGCCCGCGGGCGGACAAGCTACACCGATGACGTACGAGATCGCCGGCCGACAATATGTAGTCATCGCTGCCGGTGGACACGGCTCTCTTGGTACGACGCGTGGCGACTATGTCGTGGCGTTTGCGTTGCCAAAAAAGTAATCGACAAAAGTTGCAGTACTCGACTGGATTGGCGCGTCGCTATTCTCGTCGTACCGCGAAGTCGTTCACTGTCCATCACCTGTCACTTGTAAAGTAATACGGAACTTGAATCCATGCACTTACGAAACACCGTCTCACTGATCCTTGCATTCGCTGCAACGTCCGCTTTAGCAAACACGCCGCTGGAACAAGTCGTCGTCACCGCGACACGCACCACCATCGATCTCGCCGACTACGCGGGCAGCGCTTCGCGCATCGATGCCGATGAGATTGCCGCCACCGGAGCAACACATCACGCCGATCTATTAAATCGCGTTCCGGGCGCGCTATTTCAACGCAATAGCGGCCAAGAAAGTTTGACGGCGATTCGCTCACCGGTTCTTGCGGGCGCCGGTTCCTGCGGTTCATTTTTATTTCTCGAAGACTCGATTCCTATTCGTCCCGTGGGCTTTTGCAATGTCAACGAACTATTCGAAGTAAACTTCGCACAGGCGCAAGCGGTTGAGGTACTGCGCGGCCCCGCGGGCGTTCTCTACGGATCGAGCGCAATGCACGGCGCGGTGAACGTGTTCTCGCTCGATCCGACCAAGTCGCCGAAACTCCTTGCGTCGCTCGAAGGCGGTGAAGATACATACGTACGCGGTAATGGTGTGTTAACGGTCGGCGATAAGGATAACGCGCTGGCAATGGCCGCTATGGTCGACTACGACGGCGGTTGGCGCGACCATTCAACCGTCAAGCAACAAAAAGCAAACGCCGCGTGGCACACACAACTGTCCGCTTCAACGCTCGATGTGCATTTGTCGTACACACGGCTCGATCAAGAAACCGGCGGCTATGTGGTCGGCAAGGATGCTTACCGCAATGACGCCTTGTCGAAAAGCAATGCCAATCCGGAGGCCTATCGCCATGCGCATGCCGCTCGCATGAACGCGGATTGGCAGATACCGATCGACGATTCGCTGAGCTTGGATGTTCGTCCCTACTTGCGCAGTTCGCGAATGGATTTCATCCAGCACTTCTTGCCTGGAGAACCGACGGAGAATAATGGCCAAGATTCTGCGGGCGTTCTCGCATCATTGACAGGGCAACAAGACAACGCGAACTGG
>JAYTQU010000202.1:0-7953 GCA_043746555.1 Pseudomonadota bacterium
TCCGAACCGACCGCGATTGCGAATACAGCCAGACTCCATCGGCGGTGTGAGATCCGTCAAAAATGACAGGAACTCAAGAAATCATCGTCCGCATTTTACTCCTCACACAATTCACGGAGATATGTTATGAAACGCATTACGTCCGCGGCAACACTATTGTCGCTCACCATTGCATCCGCGCTCGCGCACGGCCAAGGAGTTAGCGACAATTCTAGCGGTCCTTACGTCGGCATCGCGTGGGGACAATTCAATCTCAACCTCAAGAACCTAAACGACGTCGGCGCTGCGGTGGACACCGTTACCGATTCCTCCGACAACGCCTGGAAAGCCTATGCCGGCTACCGCTTCAATCCGTACTGGAGCGTGGAAGGCGCCTACATCGACTTCGGGAGTCCCAACGATTCGTTTCAAGGGACAGGCTCGAACGGTAACTATCGAGTCAAGATGAGTGGCTTTGCTCCGAATCTAATCGGCACGCTGCCTTTGGGTCCCGTCGAACTTTTCGGCAAGGTGGGCTACTACTACTACCAAGTGGATACGCGCGTGAATTTTTCGACCGGCGGACCCAACATCCAGTCGAAGCACACTCGGTCTGATTATCTGTACGGAGTCGGAGTGGGCATGACGTTCTTCGAACACTTCAACGTGCGCGCCGAATACGAGCGTATCGATATTCAGAATGCCAACAATTCCGACGCATTCTGGTTGGGCGGCGGATGGCGGTTCTAGCAAAGTCAATTGCGATAAGAGACTGCCGGCAATTCGCAAGGTTGCCGGCAAACTCAAGACTTGAATACTGGGGCTTGAATGGCGGACTTGAACCGAACTCGCCCGCTTATTGCGGCTGCACTCCATGCACCCCCACCCCATCTAAAAGATCGGCGAGATCGTCGGCGTGCTCTTCCTCCGTGGCCAGAATGGATTCGAGCATCCGCCGCGTGGTCGAATCTTGATCGCCGAGGTAGCGGATGAAGTCGCGGTAGCTGTCGATCGCAATGCGTTCGGCAACCAAGTTCTCTTTGATCATCTCCGCGAGGGTGGTCCCTTCCACATACTCGGCATGACTGCGCCCCGGCAAACTGGCTGGAGAAAAATTCGGTTCGCCGCTTAACTGCACGATGCGCTCGGCAATTTGATCGGCATGACCCTGCTCCTCGTTCGAATGAGCCAGAAATTCCGCCGCCACCGCTTGCGAGTGAATCCCGCGGGCCATAAAGTGATGCCGCCGATAGCGGAGCACGCAGACAAGTTCGGTTGCGAGCGAGTCGTTCAGCATCTTGAGAACGGTGTTTCGATCCGCACCGTAACTCGAGGTTACCGCGCCGCCTTCAATGTGTTTGCGAGCGCGCTGACGCATCGCTGCTACATCGAACGGTGTGGATTGAGATACCGCTGTTTGATTTTTCATGATTAACTCTTGTGATTTGTCATTCGATTAAGCGGTCTCTTCGACTGCGTCTTCCGCGTGTTCGAAGCGAACGACCACTTCATTCCAGTTGACGATCTGCCACCAATTCCGCAGGTACTCCGCGCGCCTATTCTCATACCTCAGATAATAGGCATGCTCCCAAACGTCGTTTAGGAGCAGCGGATGACTGCCCTGTTGAATCGGATTGTCGTGTCCAGCGGTGGCGACAATCTCTAGTGTCGGCCCACCGGATTGCCTGGCGCGCGCGACGAGCCACACCCATCCCGAACCAAACACCTTCTCACCCACCGAATTAAAGCGCGCCTTAAATTGATCGAAACTACCAAACGACTGATTGATTGCCGCCGCGAGCGAGCCGGTCGGTTGGTCTCCGCCGGTCGGCGACATCGACTTCCAGAACAAACTATGATTCAGGTGACCGCCTGCGTTGTGTTGCACCGCCGGACGAATGAGGACAGGCAGCGAATCGATGTTGAGAAGCAACCACGCCGCCGACCGTCGCCACAGCTCGTTAAACGGTTCGAGCACGTCGTTGAGTTTATTGACATAGCCTGCATGGTGCTTGTCATGATGCAGCGACATCGTACGAACATCGATGCAAGGTTCAAGCGCAGAGTAGTCGTAGAGCAACGGCGCCAACACGTGTTGCAGGAGTCCGCGTTTCGATGCGGCGCCATCGGCAATAGATAACGAAGTCACTGTCTACCTCACTTCAACTGCATATCGTTGGACACCGATTTCACGCCCTTGACGCCGCGAGCCAATGCGACAGCTTCATTGATGTCGGATTGCGAACTGACGAAGCCGCTCAACTGCACGATACCCTTGAATGTTTCAACTTTGATCTCGGCCGACTTCAAGCTGGAGTCGCCTAACACTGCTGCTTTAACTTTGGTCGTAATAACGGTGTCGTCAACGTATTGTCCGGTGCCCTCGGTGTGTCTTGTTGAAGCACAACCGGCGATTGCGGCGCAGCCGGCGAAAATTGCTATGGCCGCGGCGCGGCTAATTGATCGAGTATTCATGATGATTCCTTTAAGACGCTGATGGGAAGATGAGAATGGCGGTCCGAAAGAATCGCCGCGATCGCAACGTCCTGCATTGCGAACGTACTGCAAGGTTTGCACATCCATCCGAGCCGGTCGGTGCGGTGGAGTACCGATGACTCCGATTTCCGCTCGACGCATTTCACCGGTGGCAAAGCCGGAACTGGAATCAGATCGTCGAGTCTCTAAATGAAGCGAGCAAAATGAGACGAGCTCGCCGGACATTATCGCAGCGAACTCGTGGGTTAGGTTCCGCCGGCAATCGGCGTTGGACTTACATGATGTGTCTGGTCTTTTGCTTCGCAGTCTTGTCCTTCGTAATCTTGACCTTCGCAAACCACGAATCGTCGACGCGTAGCTGCCAATCGTTGACCTGACGCTCGGCTTCGTCTTTTAGAATGCCGTAACGCTCTTGAATCTTGCCGGCGAGTTGGTCGCGATGGCCGGCGACGACATCGATGTCGTCGTCAGTCAACTTTCCCCACTGCGCTTGAGTCTTGCCCTTAAGTTGTTTCCAGTTACCTTCAATGCGGTCCCAGTTCATGTGACTATCCTCCGGAGGTTTTGAATATTCGTTGTTACGTTGCCCTCTGTAGACTGAGATTGCGTCTCCATTGTCGCGACAGCGTATACAATCGGTTCGGCGTCGATGTCGATATCGATATTGGGCAGGCCGCAAGCGCCTGCCCGGTTTACGTCTAAGTCGCTACTTCACTGCGACGCGACTTCGTTGCCTTGCGTAGGAAACACAATCTCCACGCGACGGTTCATCTGCCGTCCAGCGGAAGTGCTGTTGTCCGCCACAGGATTTTCTTCGCCGTGGCCATGCGCGGTCAGTTGACTAGCGGATACACCGAGATTGGTCAGCGCCGATAGGACGGCGTCCGCACGTCGCTCCGACAAGCTGAAGTTGTTGCTTTCCGTACCCACGCTGTCTGTATAACCTTCAATCGACGCTTTGCGCTCTGGATTGCGCTTGAAGAATGCAGCCAGCTTGGCCATGTCCCTTCTGCTACCGCGCAAAAGCTGCGACTTGCCAGTGTCGAACATCACGTCGCCGAAAGTGACTACCATGCCGCGATCCGTTTTCTTCGCATTCAGGTCCTTGAGTTGGGCTGCAAGATCGTCGGCGCGTGCTTCGCTGCGCGCATTGCGTGCCTGATCGAGAACGGCGTTCGCATTTGCCTCTGCCAATTGGTTGGTCTTTTGCGCATTACTCTGTTGCGAGAGCGCCAGCTGTTGTTGAGCCGCATCGGCCTCGTTGCTGCGCGCCGTTAGTCGTAGCTGGTCGCGTTCGGCGTTGGCATCTGCTCTTGCGAGCTCGGCGTTCTTAACTGCATTGCTCTGTTGCGAAAGCGCCAGCTGTTGCTGAGCGAAATCGGCCTCGCGGGTGCGCATTGCAAGCCGCATCCGGTCGCGTTCGGCAGCCGCGTTTGCCGTAATGGCTTGCGATGCCCGACTTGACGCCGTTTCCCGCGCGATCGTTACGCGTTGATCGGTCATATAGGCGAGATGATCGACAACGACCGGTTTGTCATGTTTATTCCAAGCCTGTTCGGCCACGCCCAAAGATTCCCCAGCGCGTTGCAGTTCGTCGCCCGCGAGCGCGGCAACTTGCGGATCGCTTTGCGCCGCGGTGAAATGCGCTCGCGCCTGTTCGAGAGACGGGTTGCGATTCGGTGTGGAGCTGCATGCCGTGAATACGGCAGCCAGCGCTACAAAGTAAACAATTCGAATGTTCATGATTGGGGCTCCTGAAATGTTCAACGGAATGCCTTATCGGCGGTTGGGCTGGCGCGATTAATTTCTTCACGTAGCGCGCGCGCAGCGTCTTGCGTTTCGACTGCGGCCGTGCGCGAGCGAACCGACTGCGCGTGCAGCTCGGCGACTTGCGCATCGACCACCGTCTCATCGGCGAGCCGTCCCGCAAGGTCGTAATTTTCGGCGGTCATGGCCCGTTGGGCACTCGCTAACTTGGTCGTCGCGACGCCCAGTTCGCCGCCGGCATTTTTGCTGGTGTCCGCAGTGTTGGCGTGCTGGACTGCCGCGTTGGCGACGGCCATTTTTTCGATGATAGGCGCCGGCGTACTTGCGCAGCCGTCGACAAACATCGATATCGCCATCGTTAGCGCCAGTACGACCACCGGCTTAGGAATTGTGAATAAAGCGTTCATGGGTGTTCCTTAATATGAGGGGATCGAATTCCGATTGAGCGGCGATGGAGCGATCGCAACACCGCTTACGTCGGCGACGTTATCTACGCCGAAGTGTGCTCATGCGTTTCGCGGTCGTCTGTCTGCTAACGCACGGTAGCGCAATCATTCGCGGGCGCCGCGTTTGCAGCAGATCGATCAGGTGCATCAAATGCTGCATCCCGGAAATGTCGCCCGCAATGCGAAAAAGACTCTTTCCGCAATGGCAACTATCTTGTCAAGGCCGGAGTAGTAGCTTAATCAGCGCTTACCTAGTATTCACACTCAATCGCTGCGATTAAGCTTGCTTCGGTACATCGAAGCATCGGCGCAGTTCAGCAGCGTATTGCTTAGCTCGCCATCTCGAGGATACATAGCGAGTCCGATTGAAGCCGTAATCCGCAGCTCCTTGCCGTCGATGGTATAGCGCTGACGAATGTGTCGACGAATCGTTGCGGCTGCGCGCGCGGCGACAGTTTCGTCGCCGACGTTCGACAACAACACAATGAATTCGTCGCCGCCGTACCGGCAGGCGATATCATCGGCGCGGATACACGCCTTAATCCGCGCCGCCGCCGCTTTCAACAACCTGTCGCCGGTGGCGTGTCCGAAGCGGTCATTCACGTCCTTGAATCCATTTAGATCGATAAACAACAATGCGAGCTGTTGTTTCTGCCCGGCAGCATCGGCGATGGCCGATTGCAGTCGCTCTTCGAGCAATAAACGATTCGGGAGGCCGGTGAGACAGTCATGCTGAGCGAGACGACGCGCTTCTACTCCACGCAATGAAGCTTCAGCCAGCGCTGCTTTAAGCCGCTCATTGCTCGACCGCAGGAAGTCGTTGTCGTGCCGAATATCGCAAAGCTGTTGCTTGGCGATGTTTAATGCGCGGGCAGCCGCACTGATGTCATGGGTGGCATCCCAGGTGGCGTCATCGAAGACATCCATCGCGCGCGACTGTGCAAACGGTCGCTTCAGCGTTCTGCGTAGACCGCTGGTACCAATATGAGTGATTGAATTCGATGACGGCATCGTTGCAGCTCCCGCTGTCGAGGTCGGTAGCCTGTGAAGGTACGGGCATGGAAATTAGCCGTCTGTGCGATAACGAACATCGAAGCCGGTCGTCTATGCGGCGCGCATCGGCAATCTGCTCGTCGCCGGCACCAAAGCCGGTGCGGTCGTATGGACCGGCAGTGAATCCAGCCGTGCGTGCAAACGGCGTGCTGACATTGCACCTCGCACCGGATCAAATTCTCGCCGCGCTTAGTCTTGAGTTCGCGGACGATCTGCGTGCTCCGCAGATAGAGGAATTAGTGATCGACATCGAGCGCCGTATTCGAGCCACTCATCCCGAAGTTGTGACGCTGTTCGTTAAGCCTCAGACCGCCGCGACGTTTAGAGAAGGCGTTCCCCAACGATTCGGCGATTCGCCCGCGCCATAGCGTGACGAACGATTGTCGGAGTCTTGCTCATAGGTATTTTGTTGCGGACCTAACGTTCGGATTTTTCGCCTTCGCGTTCCGCCACAGCTGCCCAATAGCCGGAACGTCGATAATGCTCGTGGATATCCATTTCTTCCTGACGGTTGAGTTGGCTATCCGAATCGTATGGCGGCGCGTCTTTCACTGCTTGACGCGTCAGATTGACCGACACGGTTTTCTCCGCCCAACTCACGTTTTGTAGCCATTCGGACGCAATGAGCACTTCGTGACCGAGCCACCAATGACTCGTATTTACAATCAAGTAACGGATCGCCCAAGTCTCTTCATCGACGAGCAGGCCCTTTATGTGTCCGATGTCGCCATCGGTTGCATCGATGTGATACCCGATGACCTCCTCGCAACTGCGCAGATTCAGATCGTCATTTTCGTGCCGCTTTGCTTTCGCTTGTTCGAACAGTTTGGCCGTTTCAGGCGGCACGGCATTCGACGGCGCTGTCGAGCCGGCATAGCTCGGCGTCCCGATGGTGGCGGGCATCATCAAGCCAGGGTAACCCCAGCCGCCCCAGAGTCCGGAACCTCCCCAATAATAGGGATAACCGTAATACCCGAGGTATTCTATTTCCTGTTGTCGCGACACCGGCTTATCGGTGTTAATGTCGGGGCTGTTCCTCATTTGCTCCTTGGTGATGGCAACCGGCAGAAGCTTGTCCCGCCAATTCGCCTTGCCGATCGCAATCGGCGAAATCAACACTTTGCGACTCGACAACCAAGCGCCGGTTTCGACGATGAGATAACGAATGACCCAGCTTTCGTCGTCGAAATAGAAATCTTTGACATGACCTATCGCGCCGTCGGTCGCGTGAATGGCGTAGTCCTGCA
This sequence comes from Pseudomonadota bacterium, assembly GCA_043746555.1. GTDB lineage: Bacteria > Pseudomonadota > Gammaproteobacteria > Steroidobacterales > Steroidobacteraceae > CAZQYC01. The sequence goes on from JAYTQU010000202.1 coordinate 6,989, forward strand.
AATCGTGCATGCTGCGTAACATTATTGCTACTCCTTAAAAGAATGCCGAACGATGAGCATTCGACGAATTGAATCTGCATCGGACGATCCGCGCGACTGAGTAATACTAGTGGCTGCAAGATTCGCGATTAACGATAACGAAGTGACGTATTGCTGGTAACTATTCGACCACAAGTCGATCCGTCAGTCTGTACGCTGTCGAACCCCGCGCGTGTTTTAGATTGGCCGCGTGTTTTAAACGGCAGAGAGACTGCGTCGCGCCGGTACCGAATGGTCCGTGCTGATCGACTATGCATGACGATCACATGCCGGTTTCGATCAATCGAATTTTGCGAATGCAGTTTCGATTTCTGCGTAAATCGACTCGCTTGTTGAAAATGTCCGGAGACTCGACCTTTAATCCGCCGGCAAATAATTTCCGACTCGATCGAGCGTTTTGCTGGTTCGGGAATCCGCCCTGCTAATTTGCAGGTGCCATCATCGACCATGCCGACATAAAATTGGATATTGAGGCTGTCGCAGGCAGAACGAGCTGCCCACTGTTGATAAACTTGGGTTGGTCAAGTTGAGATGGCGCCTACTGCGGCGAATTCATAGAAGCATCTGCTGCTGAGCCAAATTGAGCGATCCACTCATTGGCGCGAACTCGGGCGCGAACTCGTCTACCGACGAGTGCCATTCGGGTAGCTGCTGCAGAACCGCAGCCACCCTCTTTGGCGTTCCTAAATCGCTCCATCCGCACGGCGGCACCGGCAGCACTCGCAACGCGGATTCAACGCCCTGCATCAAGTGTCCGGAGAAATCGATCGTGGGAAGTTGGCGATACACATACGTCGCCGCAACGGGATTGGTCGGACAAAATTTGTCGCGAGCCACCACGGCGCGCATGTCCTCGACAATCTGCGCACAGTGCCGCATAAACAACCTTAGTAGCGCTTGCGCGCGGGCAACGACAATGAAGACAT
>JAYTQU010000203.1:0-4632 GCA_043746555.1 Pseudomonadota bacterium
GGAAAACGAAGGCGGCGAGATTGCTCCGCCTGCGGTGGCTCCCGGTGGCTTCAAGTAATTCACCTTCTACCGCCGGTGCGCGCGGGTCTCGGTAAAAAGGGCCATTGATGCCGGACACGTAAAAGGGGGATTTCTACGGCCTATACGCGGCAAGCAACACCAACGAGCCGCAATTGTTACCGGCTTCGCAAACCCGCGCCACGACAAGTGGCGCGAGTCTTAGAATCGCGCCATAATCGCGCCACCTTAGGCACGAATCGCGCCACACGTCATGTCTTCAATCGATTCCCTATTAGCCAGCCTGCGAGCATCCACTAAAGGGCTCACTTTAAGCGAGCTACTGGCGTTGCACCCCAAGCTCGCGCGACGCACGGCGCAGCGCTGGATCGGTCAATTGTTGGCGCAAGGCAGCGTCACCGGCGAAGGCCAAGCGCGATCGCGTCGCTATCATGCGAGCAGTAAATCGAAAAAGGCTCTGGAAACTTTCCCAAAAGAAATTCCACTGGCGGCAGATAGTCACGATGTGCTCGCGTATGTTCGCTTGCCGCTGCGGGCACGCAAGCCAGTAGGCTATCAGCGGGAACTCTTGACCGCATATAGACCCAATCGCACGCACTATCTATCTGCTTCGCTGCGTCGGCAATTGCAAAAGATGGGCCGCACTGCGTCCGTCAAATCGGCAGCTGGCACGTACGGTCGCGCGATTCTTAATCGATTGCTTATCGACCTGTCATGGGCGTCCAGTAATTTGGAGGGCAATACTTATTCGCGCCTCGACACCCGGGAATTGATCGAGCACGGCAAGGCAGCGGCAGGGAAAGCGGCAATAGAAACGCAAATGATCTTAAATCACAAAAGCGCAATCGAATTGTTGGTGGAGAATGCTGGCACCATCAGCTTTGATCGCTACAGCATCCTCAATGTCCACAGTGCGCTATCGGAGAACTTGCTACCCAATCCAGCCGATGAAGGCCGCCTCAGGCAACATGCCGTTGAGATAGGTAACAGCGTCTATCGACCATTGTCGGTAGCGGTGCAGATTGAAGACTTGTTTGACGTCTTTTTAGAAAAGGCGCGCTCGATCACCGATGCGTTTGAGCAATCTTTTTTTGCGATGGTGCATCTACCGTATCTGCAACCGTTTGCGGATATGAACAAACGCACCTCGCGATTGATCGCCAATCTGCCGCTGTTGCGAGACAACTTGTGCCCCCTCACATTTCTCGATGTGCCCGAACCCGCGTACAGCAGCGCCATTCTTGGCGTATACGAACTCACGCGCATCGAACTGTTGCGCGATTTGTATGTATGGGCTTACGAACGATCAACGCAGGAATACCTTGCCATCAAGCAAGATTTGGCGGAACCAGATCCGATCCGATTGGCACATCGCACCGCGATCAAACGTATCGTCCACGACGTTGTAGTCGACAAAGGTAAGGACTTGATCACTACCATTCATCGTCATGTTGTAAAAGCAATCAAGACGGCGGATCGCACAGCGGTACAAGCGCTGGTAATCGAAGAGTTGCAGCGCCTACACGAAGGCGTACTAGCGCGCTACGCGCTACGCCCAGCGGAATTCAACGACTGGAAAATTCGCCAAACACCAACGCCTGCAACGAATAGAACCAGGCGGAGACGCCAAAAATAGACCTTTCCAACTGAGCAACGGTACCGGAGTTTTGAAAAGTCTATTTGAGGTGACTTCCTATTTTCTAACTACCCCGTTACGTGTGCTGTTACGCATCCGCTGCTGGAATCTGCGTCGAGCGTCGTGAACGTCCAACTGGAATATATTTCGCGACGGCTGTCCGCGCGGAGAATCACCGGACCAAATTGCGACGCGAGCAGATCGCTTAATTGCGAAGCTTCGCACGCTTGCAGGTAATGTGTTCTCGCACGGTCATTTCGGGCGTATTCTGGCAGCGCGCTGGATTGGCGTGTCGGCGCAGACAGCGCAACACTTTCTCCTTAGCACCGCATCGATCAGTATTCTTGGCTTCGAACACAACTCCACCAAAGAGCCCGTCATCGTGTTGTGGAATGTGGTCGAGAATCAGTTGTCCAACTCATCGCTAAAACGAATCGCGGCCGACCGCCGTGCGATTGAACGCTGGGAAAACGAAGGCGGCGAGATTGCTCCGCCTGCGGTGGCTCCCGGTGGCTTCAAGTAATTCACCTTCTACCGCGGGAATTTCAGCAGTGCAAATACAGAAGATATCGCTGAGCTATTAACCCGGCATGTCATACGTCTGGTTCCGTTTGTGTTGAGCCTGTCGAAACGATCTTTTCCTTGTTTTCGTCCATAGAATCTCAGGACGAACGATCTAATCGGTCGCCGGGTTAATAACTACTGAGTACCTGCGCAACTGGCAGCATCACGCGGCCGACGTTCGACACCGTACCTTCACCCGGTCATCGACCCAGTAGCCGCCTATCTCTCCGCTTTTGCCTCTCGCTTTTCTTTTGCCGGTGTCTCAATGTTGACTGCGACGATCTTGCCGGTCTTAGCATCGATGTTGACTTCGGCAATATTCTTTGATCGCGGTTTGGCAATATCGAATGACCATATCAATCGCCCATGCTCTTGCTCCAATTCCGAGCTCTTGATGACCCCATGTAGCACTTTAGTTAATGCCGTTTTAGTAGCCTGCGCTTGTGAAATATTTGCTTCTTTCAAGAGCGCGGGATTGAGGTCGTTCGCCGAAACGGCTGGCATTGATACGATCAACGCTGTAACTGCCATCGGCAATGCGAATGCTTTTAACCTAATAGTTTTCATGGTGAAAGTTCCTCTGGGTTGATTGTGGTCAAATAATTGCTTCCACTAACGTGGCCAGAAATGCGGGCTCAGTCCGTTCGTTGCCGCACAAGTTATGATTGCAAAGATAGTACCTATCGACGCCGCCCGCACGCTGGTCTTTACCCGTTGCGACGATTGCGCCTTGCCCGTTAATCCCTGTCGCGTCGGTGAGCACGATCGTCGCTACCAGTGGGTCGGACGCATCGATGAGGCTATTCAAGTCGGTCATTGTTCCGTCGCTATAGACGAACGCGTGAAAATCGATAGAGTTTTCAATATTCGCCTTTCCTACGACGACACCGGCGTTGTTGATTTGCATGGGGTAACTATTCGCGCCGCCCAGCGTACCCATATCGGCCATCGCGGCGCTTTGATACAAGAATGCATGTTCCCCGACATCTTTGACTTTGGCACTACCGACGACCTGGCCCGCATCGTTAACGCTGACCCCAGTGCTCGAATTGTTGGGATCGAATGTTGTTGTCGGCGTAAATGAACCGAGATCGATCTTCGAACCGTTCGAATATAGAAATGCATGAAACGAACCATAAGACGATCGATACGTGCCGGTGATCTGGCCGAGATTGTTGATGCCGCTTATCGTGGCTTCGCTGCCGGTGCCATCAAGTCCCGTCGCGTTGCCCTGGCTAACAACAAATCCTAGAGAGGTGTGGTAAGTCGTGTAGCCGGCGACTTGACCTGCGTTGTTGATTCCCGCGCCGCAGCTTCGGTACCCGGCTAAGGATCCTAGCGCCGCATGTAGATCGGTGAAGATCCCGCCCCGATATTGAAATACATGCGAGTTGCCGGTGGGATCGTCCATGGTTCCGGTCACGTCGCCCAGGTCGTTGATGCTTGCGCCTTGGGCCGCTACAGAGAGCGGCGTCTCGATGCGCGTCATCACGCCGTTACCATAAATGAAGGTATACGTATTCGGCAACGACACGCCGTCGCCAGCTGCCGCCCTCATCAGTTGATCGGCGTTGTTGATCTTGAATCCGCCGAACGCCTGCGGAAACGTCTCCGAAAGATCGGTGACTTTGTAGGAACCCGCGTTCGCAAAGACTGCGAACCCGGCTCCTGCGGCGAGGGTCGTCAACAAAACAAACCGCTTCACCGCATGCATGGCAATCTCGTAATAATGGTTATCGATTGAACAAGCGTATCGAATCGCCTCCGTTTCTTTGGTGCGCTGGCACACTCAACGGCAAATGAATTTTGTCAACGAGCTGCGCTAGCCCAGATAAGTAAGGATGCCGTGGACGCAACGTCTTCCGCAGGAATCGAAGCCGGATTCATACTTTGGTTTCATCCGCGGCACCATCTGATCATCCAGTACTGCGGATGAGCGGCGATTAATTCTACTTTGTCAGGTTGCGCTGAAGCGCGCGGTGCGGCGTTGCAACGGCCTGAAAAATACTCACGTACTGCCGTGTACGCTGCGCTTTTCCAGGTCGTTGCGCCTTGCCCCGCATCGCTTGATCCCAACCTGACAAAGTAGAATTAAATGGCGCACGTCCAAAGCAAACGGATTTCAACCGGCGCAAAAAAGTTCCGCTGAACTTCGCTTTTCCTATCTCCGGTACATAAGGCTCGCACCTGCAGCGGAATTACACGTGCATTGCGCGGTATCGTACCGGCGCCAATCGAAATCTGGTTTTTTGATCTCGGCCGCGACCTGGAAAAGTACTGATGCAGATCGCGAGCGCGGTTGTTTAAATATATTCCAGTCGAAAGAGTTTGCCGACGAGCGACCCTAGTTGTTGCAGTCTGCGCACTCCGCGTTTTCCTTAGGCGGTCTTTAACCAATTCAGCGCCTTTACACA